>PMXH01000149.1 GCA_003165855.1 Acidobacteriaceae bacterium
GGTCCAAGGTCCAAGGTCCGAGGTCCAGGCCGCCTACGTTTGCCCCATGTGCCCCGAGGTCCGCGCCAGCAAGCCGGGCGCTTGCCCTTCCTGCGGCATGGCTCTCGAACCGGAAGTTCCCGTTGCCTCCACCCGCACCGAATACACCTGCCCCATGCACCCGGAGATCGTCCGTTCCGGCCCCGGCTCCTGTCCGATCTGCGGCATGGCTCTCGAGCCTCGCACCGTCACCGCAGCAGCGGAAGACAATCCCGAACTCCGCAACATGACCCGCCGCTTCTGGATCAGCCTCGCGCTCACCGCTCCGCTGATGGCAATCGCCATGGCCAGCATGCTTTGGGAGATGCCGCTGCACCGCGTTCTGCCCGGCGCGGCGCTGCCCTGGCTCGAACTCGCCCTGGCCACTCCCGTCGTGCTCTGGGGAGGCCTGCCGTTCTTCCAGCGCTTCTGGACTTCGCTCGTCAATCGCAGCCCAAACATGTTCACCCTGATCGGCATGGGCACCGGCGTCGCCTACGGATTTAGCGTCGTCGCCACCCTTGCGCCCCAGATTTTTCCTGAGTCGCTGCGCACCATGGGCGGCTATCCCGATGTCTACTTCGAAGCCGCCGCCGCCATCACCACTCTCGTCCTCCTCGGCCAGGTCATGGAACTGCGCGCCCGCAGCCGCACCAGCGCCGCCATTCGCGCCCTCCTCGATCTCAGTCCCCGCACCGCGCGCCTGCTCAACCCCGATGGCTCCGAGCACGATGTTCCGCTCGAGCAAGTAAAGCCCGGCGACCGTCTGCGCGTGCGCCCCGGAGAAAAAGTCCCCGTCGATGGCGTCCTGCTCGAAGGCGGCAGTGCGATTGACGAGTCCATGATCACCGGCGAGTCCATGCCGGTCGAAAAATCCCCTGACAGTAAAGTCATCGGCGCCACCATCAACGGCACCGGCTCCTTCGTCATGAAAGCCGAGCGCGTCGGCAGCGAGACCCTGCTCGCGCGCATCGTGCAACTCGTCGGCCAGGCCCAGCGCAGCCGCGCTCCCATCCAGCGCCTCGCCGACCGCGTGGCCAAATGGTTTGTGCCCGTCGTGGTCGCAGCCGCGGTCATCACCTTCCTCGCGTGGCTCTTCCTCGGTCCGCAACCGCGCTTCGCCCACGCCCTGGTGAACGCCGTCGCCGTGCTCATCATCGCCTGCCCTTGCGCCTTAGGTCTCGCTACGCCGATGGCAATCATGGTCGGCGTAGGCCGCAGCGCACGCGCTGGCGTGCTCATCAAGAACGCCGAGGCGCTCGAGGTTTTAGAAAAAGTGAACACCCTCGTCGTCGACAAAACCGGAACGCTCACCGAAGGCAAACCTCGGCTCATAAGTTATTCCCAGGCTCTGCGCGACAATCCCGAATTGTTTCGCCTCGCCGCCAGCCTGGAGCGCGCCAGCGAACATCCCCTGGGATCGGCAATCGTCGAAGCCGCCGCAAAATATGCTTTGCCTCTCTCCCCGGCAGAAGACTTCCGCTCCGCCACCGGCAAAGGCATCTCCGGTCTCGTCGATAAACGCAAGGTGGCCGTGGGCAACACCGCTTTCATGGTCGATCTCGGAGTCTTCGAAAAGGATAAGCGTGTAGCGGTGGAAGACAGCCCGCCGGACGGCACCATCCTCTATATAGCCATCGACGGCAAATATGTCGGAAACTTCATCGTCGCGGATCAGTTAAAGCCTTCCACTCCCGACGCCATCCGCGATCTCAAAGCTCAAGGTCTTCGCATCGTCATGCTCACCGGCGACAGTCGCTCTGTCGCCAACGCCATCGCCAGGAAAGTCGGTATCGACGAGGTTGAAGCCGAGGTCTTGCCGGAAGGCAAGTTGGCCATCATCCGCAAACTGCAAGGGCAGGGAAGAGTCGTGGCCATGGCCGGCGACGGCGTCAACGACGCCCCCGCCCTGGCGCAAGCCGATGTCGGCATCGCCATGGGCACCGGCACCGACGTTGCCATGGAAAGCGGCGGCATCACGCTCGTCAAAGGCGACCTCACCGGCATCCTGCGCGCCCGCAACCTAAGCCACGCCACCATGCGCAACATCCGGCAAAACTTATTCTTCGCCTTCGTCTACAACGCCATCGGCGTCCCCATCGCCGCGGGCGTGCTCTACCCCTTCTTCGGCCTGCTGCTCAGCCCCATCTTCGCCGCCGCCGCCATGAGCTTCAGCTCCGTCTCGGTAATCACGAACGCCCTCCGCCTGCGCAACGCGAAGTTGTGATCGTGTGGGTCGGACACTCCTGTCCGACGCTTTTGACCTTGATTGTTTGTCAGTCGCCGTGAAGCCGAATAATTCATGAACGACCGCACCACCGTGGAAGAGCGGCGCTTCAGCGCCGCGTAAAGCGTGGAAAAAGCATGCGGGCTTCAGCCCGCGCCCGCCTACAGCTTCCCTAGGAAATCGATAACCTCCGGCTCCGTCCAGTCCACCGGCCCAATGAACTTGCGCCGCATCACGCCATTGCGATCAATGATGTAGGTCTCGGGAAACTTAAACGTCCCGTATAGCGCATTGCTCTTCTGGTCCGCGTCCCGCACCGAGAGCAGATTCACGTTGTGATCTTTCAGGAAGCGCCGGTAATTGCTGTCGTCCACGTCGACGCTCACCGCCAGCACGGTCACGCCCTTCGCCTTCATCTGCTGCTGCATCTGCACCAGAGACGGCATTTCCTCGATGCACGGCGGACACCACGTCGCCCAGAAATTCAGCACCACCACCTGTCCCTTAAGCTGGCTCAGCGTGACCGTGCGATCCGCGTCGTGCACCGTAAAATCCGGAGCCGCCGACCCAATCCGCGGCGGCCGCGACCCGCTATAACAGCCGGATAGCGCCAACAGAACTAAAGCAATGACAATCGAGGCGGCAAAACGAAGGATGCGTCGCACCCAGCTATAATAATAGATTCGGCGGGAGCGGTGCAGTTTGATTGTCATCCTGAGCAAGCGCTTTTTGCGCAGCGAAGGATCCGGGCGAGCCGATTCGGAGCCTGCCCTGAGAGAGCGACAGCGACCGAAGGGCGCGTTTGGCTCGCTTCCATAACTGACTTACTGAATAATAATTTTCTTCTGCTGCGTATTCACTCCGCCCAGCGCCGTCTGCGCTGTGACCGTAACCACATTTTCCCCGGTCGCCAGCGGCGGCGTGAAGTAATGGAATGTGCCGTCGGAGGATATCATTGGAACCTCCCGCCCATTCACCATCACTCGCGCCCCTATCTGCGTCTTGCCCGCCACTTCAATGACGTGCCCATGCTGTATGAAGGGATCCAGTTCCAGATCGATCGCTCCCGTCTGCTTTCCCTTGGGAATGATGGTGAAGCGGTTCTTTTCGCTCTCCACCGATTCCTTTCCTGACGCCTCGTAGGACTGCACTACCCAGTAGTAAGCGCCTACACCGAGGCTCGTAACGCTAACGTCCGCCGTATTCACTCTCTTATCTACCAGTGTAGAAGAAAAGTAGGGGTTCCTCGATATGCGCAGCCGGTAACCGACTGCATTCGCCATCGGCGTCCAGGAAAACTCCACATCCTTGGTGGCTTCGCCCGAGGTGAAGAGCGGCGCCATATTGGCGGGAGAAATCGGCGTGGGCGGCCCGGTTCCTTTGTCCTTTTCCATGTGGGCTTCTTCCTGCCGGAAACTGACTTTCTCCCAGTTGGCCAGTTGTACCGTTTCCCCGTTTCTCGTAACTTCGCTGGCGCCCTTCTTCATCAAGATCTCATGCTGATCCATCTTTGGATCGTTGTGGACCTGCGCCGTCGATTCCGGAGCCAGCGATGCCGTCGCTCCGGCCACGATCACCTGCGATTTCGATCCCTGGGAATAAGTCGCTGTCGACAGATCCACGGTTCCCGTGCTCACCGCCACCGCCACGTTCGTCTGCTGCTGGTCGTTAGCCGAGTTCTCTTCGATCACGATCAAGGAATCCTGTTTCACGGTATAGCTGGTGCCATCGTTGAACACCACCTTCGCCATGCCTTCCGACCCCGTCTGCACGACATCGCCTTTTTCCAAAGGGACGTTATAGTCCGCTGCCAGCCAGCTATTGCCGTTGCCCTTCTTTACCCGCACCGTACCATCGAGCGCCGTGAAGTGGGCTTGCTGCGCCGTGGACATGCCACTGCCCGCAGGCGGCGCCATCCCCGCCACGCGCTCCAAAACTCGACTGGCTGCGCCACTGGCTGCCTTGATGCTGCTCTCGGTAAACTGCGGAAAGGNNGCGATGTGGATGCCCGGTTTGCGAGTCGACGAAGACACGTGGACCTAAGACCTTATTCAAACCTTTTGAATATGCGGTAATTTCAACGTTACCACAAGCCCATCAGCGCCAAACACAGGTAATCAACTGGGAACGTTACCTTCGTTTGCCCCTCGGCACGACGCGTCGCGCGGCTCGTCTGTGCACCTTTTTCCTCCCTTGTGGAAAAGGTCAGGTTGACGCTGGCCCCGTCATCGAATAGAGTGGCTGCGTTCGGTCGCCGCATCCCTTCCCTCGCGGCGTCCAAGATGACTGAACAGGTTTTGAGTTTGGGTATTTGTGTGCTCACCTAGGTTTCGTGGATTTCTTAACTCAGGAGGTTCCATGCAAATCAAGCAATTGAGTCTCATCTTTTCGCTTTTTCTGACACTCTGTGTGTGCCCCGCCACACAGGCACAACGGGCGGGAAGAATCGAATCCATAAAACTGCTCACGGCCGACACGGGGTGGGCTGCGACAAACAAGAAACTTTTCTGGACAACCGACGGCGGCGCGCAGTGGAAGGACATCACACCCAAGCTGAACCACAAAGAACAGCATGTTTCCTCGGTTTTCTTCTTGGACGCATCCACAGGCTGGGTCCTGCTGAACTGCGGCGACGGTCGCGACCGGATGGTTGACGACGTGTGCTTCGAATTTGCGCTAACCAAAACAGCAGGCGAGAATTGGTCGGTGGTGCATCCGAAAATCGTAGATCCCGGCATTGACCCGTCCAACGTAAATGACGGCGTCGGGACATATTCCGGCACCACGTTCCTGGACTTTGCCGATCCGCAGCATGGCTGGGCTGTTTTGAGAAAGAGCTATGGTCTGCAGAGGAGCGAGGGAACGATGCTGCGGACCGTTGATGGCGGCACGACCTGGACGCAGCTTTCGAGCGGGACTCCTCCGATTGCAGACGGGTTCCGCTTCGCAAATCCTAACGACGGATGGATGGTCGACGGGCGTGAGGGAGATCTCTATGCTTCTCACGACGCAGGAAACTCGTGGCAGGAAGCCTCGCTGCCTAAGCCCGCGAGCATCGGCCCTGACACAGGTGTCAGTAACGACCTGCCGGTCTTCGTGAACGAGCGCCGCGGCTTCCTGCTAGCCCGGTATGCCGTAGGCCCTCCAATGGGGCCCGATTTGTCGACGCTGGTCTTGTTTGGGACCGGCGACGGCGGAAGGACCTGGAAAGAGGAGCGCGTCCTACCTCGGCTTCCCGACATTTATTCCTCAGGTCTGGCGGGCCCTGTTTTGGTCGCAGCGCACAGCGAGCAAGTGAAGGCAGCAGAAAGCGGGGGCGGGCACCGCCCCGCTGCGACAAGGCTTTCGCTCTATACGCTCGGACCGAACCAAGATCAAACGAGCAACACCGCCGAGGTGTCCTCCCAGGGGGCCGCGATCGAGCTAAGCTTCGTGGACCGTGACCAAGGCTGGGCCAACCTAACCGACGGGTTATTTGCCACTCGGGACGCTGGCAAAACTTGGGTCGACGTCACGGCCAGTGGACCGGCATTCGGTCCTGTGGGGGCGAGGCAGTCGCGTACCGGAGCGTCGCCTTCGCTGGCGGTCGGGCCAGCCAGTTCGGCGGAGATCCTCGACCCATCAAGCACCATTAGCACGCATCTCGGATTTGACGGATACAACGTGCCGACGATTCCGCAGATGACGGCGTGGATCGCCTCGAGTCCGTTCTATGACGTATACATCTACCTCCCGAACTCACCAAACAGGCATGACGACCCTATTCTTGTGTCGAAGAATGGTCCGGGCTGGGTCTCCTCAATTGAGGGTCAGGGCTGGGGGATAGTGCCAGTTTGGTTTGGCCTGCAATCGACCTGCGATAAGGCGACCAACATCACGGAGTACATTAGCAACACGCAAACGGTGGCCAGCAAAGAGGGTGCAGAGGAGGCCGACCAAGCGGTTGCACAGGACCAATTACTCGGCATCACTGCTGGGATCATCTTTCTCGACATCGAGAACCACACGCCCGACCACAGCACCTGCAGCCTTGCGGTCCAAGCATACGTAGACGGGTTTGTGAGCGAGATCGGATTTTACAGCGGCTACAGTGCGGGCGTGTATGCAAACCCCGCTCCTATTACCAGCGACATTTCGCAGGTAAGTCCGGCCCCAGCGGAGATATGGATCGCGAGGTACGACGGCCATGTCACAATCTGGAATGAGGTGATTAAAGACACCCTCTGGCCTGACGGCCAACGCATGCACCAGTTTCTAGCTAATACCAATCCCAAGAACGCGCCAAACGCAACCTGGGGCGGCGTTCCACTGAGCATCGACTACGACATTGACGATGGGCCGGCAGTGAACGCCAACACCTTCGCCAAGGCATACACCTACGGCACCCCAGCAATCAGTAACTGTCCCGGGGTGATTGATACAGTTCCTCTCGGCATCAATGACATGAGCAACGGAGTCTTCATCAACGGCCCGGGGCAAGCGGGCACTGTGGTGGGGTATTAATCAGGCCGCCATTGGCCAGCCTATCTACGGCTTCCAAAATACAGCAGGCACCTGCACAACCATCAGCGTTCCGGGTTCGACATACGTCGAGGCGGGTGGAATCAATAACCTCGGCGACATCGTTGGCTTCTTTGAAGGCTCGGACGGGAGGTTTCATGGATTCCTGCAGAAGGCTGGGGGAACTCCTACCCAAATTGATTACCCTGGTGCCACAGGGACGTACCTGCGCGGCATTAACGACGCCGGGCAGATCGTTGGCTGGGCCTACGCCCCAAGCACGTTCTATTACCAGAGCTTTATGTACTATGGCACGCCGCCGAACTTCTACCCGCTTGGCATCAGCGGTAACTTCACCTATACGCTCGGCTTCGGCATTAACGGCGACGCCACAATAACCGGCGCCTACTACTTTCAGCCGTTTACAGAGGACTTTGAACTCTCCGCCGTCCCGCCCTCCTGGAACGCGACCGTTATTGGGCTCACACCGGGCGGCAGCGCCAACACGGTGGCTGAGGGGATTAACGCCAACAACGAGTTGGCCGGTATCTACTACACTACGGCGTGCGCGAACACGGTCAACGAGTGTGGCTTTATTTGGTCAGGAACTTACCTGGTGAATATCCTGCAATACGGCACCGATGCCGACGCTGCATACGGCATTAACGACTTCGCCCAGGTTGTAGGACCTTACACGGATTCGGCCACCCAATACTCTAACGGGCTCCTGTGGACTCACCAATAGTCTCGAAGGTCAATTATCGAGACAGCCGTAGTATCGTGCGCCGTTCATACGTTATCCTAGTTTCCCAGTGGCCAGCGCAACGAAAACTCCTCCCCCTCCAACCCGCGACCACCAACCCTCCCTCGCCACCGGCCTAGCCCTCATCTGGCTCGTCGCGCTCGCCAAACTCCTGTTCCACCTCTACTTCAACAACCGCTACGGCTACTTCCGCGATGAGTTCGATTACATGGTTTGCGGGGATCATCTGGCCTGGGGCTACGTCGACCAGCCGCCGCTCATTCCGTTCCTCATCCACATCAGCCGCGCCGTCCTCGGAGACTCACTCCGCAGCATTCGCTTCATTCCGGCGCTCGCGTCTTCTCTCCTCGTCGTGCAAGCCGCGGTCCTCGCCCGCGAGTTCGGCGGACGCCGCTTCGCCCTGCTCCTCAGCGCCGTCACCATCGTCATCGCGCCGCAATATCTTTCCAACGGAAGCCTGCTCGGCACCAACTGCCTCGAACCCAACCTCTGGATGGGCTGTGCCTACTTCGCCATTCTCGCCATCAAACGCGCCGGTACAGAAAAAGCCCCCCGCTATTGGCTCTGGTTCGGCGTTGTCGCCGGCCTCGGTCTGCAGGAAAAGTACTCCATCGCGGTCTTCGGCTTTGGCATGGTCGTCGGCCTTTTGCTCACCCCGCAGCGCCGCGCCTTCCTCAATCCCTGGATCTGGATCGGCGGCCTCGCTGCCTTCCTGATCTTCCTGCCCAACCTGCTCTGGAACGTGCACTATCACTGGCCCTTCGTCGAACTGATGCATAACATCCGCGCCGAGGGCCGCGACGTCATCCTTCCTCTTCCTCAGTATTTCTTCCAACAGACGATCCTCGTTCACCCCTTCGCCGCCCCCATCTGGCTCACGGGACTATTCGCTCTGCTCTTCTCCGCCCGTCTCAAGCCCTACCGCGCGCTCGGTTGGAGCTACCTGGTTTGCTTTACCGTTTTCTTCGTTCTCCACGGCAAGAATTACTATCTAGCCCCTATATATCCCATGCTGCTGGCCGCCGGCGCCGTCATAATCGAATCCGCCCTTGATGGAGAGAAGACCGCTGACGCAGAAAACGCTCGCCCGCACGGCGCCTGGGCGAAACCCGCAATCATAGTCGCGTTGCTGGTCACCGGCGCGCATCTCGCTCCCATCACCGTGCCGGTTCTTTCTCCTGATGGCTTCCTCGCCTACATGAAATATCTTCCCTTCAAGCTTCCGGTCATGGAACACAGCCACGCCCGTGCCGCCCTGCCCCAGTGGTACGCCGATCAATTCGGATGGGAAGAAATCGTTGCCGAAACTGCCGTAGCGTGGAATCGCCTTTCCGCGGACGAGCGAACAGATAAAGCCTGCGGCATCTTCGCCCAGGACTACGGCCAGGCCGGCGCCATCGACTTCCTCGGGCGCCGCTACGGACTGCCTCCTGCCCTCAGCGGCCACCAAACCTGGTTTCTCTGGGGACCGCGCGGCTATTCCGGCAACTGTATGATCGTCCTCGACGACCGTCGCAAACGTCTCGAACAACTTTGGGATCGTGTCGAGTACGTCGGCCAATCCGCCGACAATCCCTATGCCCTGGAAAAACAAATCGACGTCTACATCTGCCGCGGCCCAAAATTCGGCACCCTCGCCCAACTCTGGCCGGAACTCAAGCGCTGGCGCTAGCAGATCCATGTGGGGACAGCCGCCCTCGGCTGTCCGCCGGGCGAAGCCCGGCAGCCGCCCTGTGTTCACAGCAATGAAGAAACAGCACATCCCATTTCCGTTTTGTTAAACATTTTCCTCCGCTCTATGCTTGACATCGTAAGACGCGGTCGTCAACAATTCCTGCGCACGTCAACACCGGTTTCGAAACCGTTCCACGTAATTCACTAAATTCTCCACGAGGTTCTTTCATGTTGCTCGCCGCGCGTCTGGCCATCCTCCTCTGTCTCCCGTTTGTTTTTGCTGCGGTTCTATCCGCGCAGAAAATCACCGTCTCCCAGCCCACCATCTGGGCCGCCCGGCCCGACGTCGCCGCCTTCGAGAAAATCGAGACCGACCGTCTCGCCGCCGGTGAACGCGCCATCGCCACCCTGCTCGCCGTCACAGGCCCACGCACCATCGAAAACACTCTCGTCCCCTTCGACGAAGCCGTTCACCAAAACAACTCCGCCGGCTATTTCGCGGGACTCATGGAGCAAGTCCATCCCGACGCCGCCTTCCGCGATCACGCTACCGCCATGCTCACCAAAGTAAGCGCCGCTCAGACCGCGATCGCTCTCAATCACGATGTTTACAATGGTCTCGCCGCTCTCGACCTCTCAAAGGCAGATGCCACCACGAAGTATTACGTTCAGCACCAGCTTCTCGAATTCCGTCTTGCTGGCGTCGACAAAGACGACGCCACCCGCGCCCGCCTCAAGAAGTTAAATGACCAAGGCACCGAACAGCAGTCCATGTTCGATCGCAACATCTCCGACGGCCAGAAAGTGGTCGAGGCCGATCCCTCAGAACTCGATGGCCTCCCCCAGGATTACATCGATCGGCACAAGCCCGGAGCCGACGGCAAGGTCCGCATCACCACCGATTATCCCGATGCTTATCCTGTGTTCACCTTCGCCAAAAGCGATTCTCTGCGCCGCCGCGTTTCCCTCGCCTTCAACACCCGCGCCTATCCCAAGAACCAGGAAGTCCTCACCAGCCTGCTCAAGACCCGATACGAAATCGCCACCCTTCTCGGCTATTCCTCCTGGGCTGACTACAACGCCGCCGACAAGATGATCGCCAAAGGCCACAACATCGCGGACTTCATCCAGCAGGTCAACGACGCATCCCGCACCCTCGCCCAGCGCGAATTCGAAATGCTGCTCGCCGAAAAACAGAAGACCACTCCCGGCGCCAAAGAAATCTGGAGCTACGAAGCGGCCTATCTTTCCGAATTAGTGCGCCGCACCAAGTACGATTTCGATTCTCAATCCGTTCGTCCGTACTTCCCCTTCATGGAGGTAAAGCAAGGCATCCTCGACACCGCCGCCGACCTCTTCCATGTCAGCTTCCGGCAGGAACCGAACGTCCCTTCATGGGACCCTGCCGTTGAAACCTGGATCGTCATCGACAGCGGTAAGCCCGTCGGCCGTTTCTATCTCGACATGCACCCGCGCGACGGCAAGGACAAGTGGTTCTCCGCCGCGCCCATTGTCACCGGAGTCCGTGGCCGCGCCATGCCGGAGGCCGCGCTCATCTGCAACTTCCCCGCAGGCAATGCCACCGATCCCGGCCTGCTCCAGTACTCCGACGTCGTGACTTTTTTCCATGAATTCGGCCACCTCATGCACGCCATCCTCGGCGGTCAAACCGAGTGGGCGGGCCTCTCCGGCTTCGCCACCGAAGGCGACTTCATTGAGGTGCCCTCGCAAATGCTTGAAGAGTTTTTCCGCGACGAAAAGCTTTTGCAGACCTTCGCACGGCACTATCAAACCGGCGAAGTCCTCCCGTCAGAAACCATCAAGAAAATGAAGCTCGCCGGTGCCTTTGGCCGAGCAGACTGGATCCGTTCGCAGCTCTACTACACAACCCTCTCGCTCGATCTTCACGATCAGGATCCCGCCGCGTTCGACCTCGACGAAATCACGAAGCGTCTTTACCAGAGCCTGCAGCCGTGGACGTGGATGGAAGGCAATCGCATGTACGCAAGCTTCGGCCACCTCACCGGGTATTCGTCCAACTACTACACCTA
>PMXH01000305.1 GCA_003165855.1 Acidobacteriaceae bacterium
AAGGCATTCGTCGTCCCCGAATTGAATCTGGGACAGATGGTTCGGGAAGTGGAGCGAGCCGCCGCAGGTCATGCGAAGACATTCGCCGTGTCGCACGCCGGCGGCGGGGTACATAGACCCGAAGACATCCTCAAGGTAATCGTGGAGGCCAGCAAATGTCGGACAGTTTGATCACCGATATCGGAAACGCAGGCGTCAATCCCGTAGAAACCTTTTTACGCACCGATCGCATGCCCCACATCTGGTGNNCTGGCCCTGGTCTCCGGCATCGGCTGCACCGGGCGCGTGGCGGGCTATGTCAAGCTGGATTCTTTCCACACCACGCACGGCCGCGCCATCCCGTTCGCCACCGGCCTCAAACTCGCCAACCCAAAGCTGAACGTCGTCGTCTATTCCGGCGATGGTGATCTGTCGGCCATCGGCGGCAATCATCTGATCCACGCCGCGCGCCGCAACATCGATCTGAAAGTCATCTGCGTGAACAATCTGATCTACGCCATGACCGGCGGCCAGAGTGCGCCTACCACTCCGTATCACTCGACTACCTCGACAAATCCCTACGGCACGTTCGAGCCTTCGTTCAACTTGCCGCACCTCGTCGAAGCGGCTGGCGCCGTGTACGTTGCCCGCTGGACGACTTTCCACGTGCGGCAACTGGCGCGTTCTATCAGTGAAGCGTTTCAGAAGAAAGGCTTCTCCTTTATTGAAGTGATCTCGCCCTGTCCCACGCTCTATCAGCGCCGCAACAAGCTGGGCGATGGCCTGGAAGCCATGAAGTACTACAAAGAGAAGAGCAAAGTCCGGAACGGAGCGCCTACCAATGAAGTCGGCCTCACTATGACCGGGGAGATCATCGTGGGCAAGTTCGTGGACCGTGACCGCCCCGACTACGGAAGCATGATGCGCTCGCAATACACGGAAGCGCTGGGCAACAAATTCGTGGAACAAGATGAAATTGGACAAGATCAACCGGAGACAGTATGCAGCTAACTGAGATTCGTGTCGCGGGTTTCGGGGGCCAGGGAGTCATCCTTTCGGCCATCCTCCTGGGCAAGGCAGCCTCGATTTTTCAAGGCGCTTTCGCCACCATGACGCAAAACTTCGGCCCGGAGGCCCGGGGCGGCGCCTGCAGCGCGCAGCTCGTCCTTTCCGATTCGCCGATCTTGTACCCCTACGTCACTCAGCCGGACATCCTCGTCGTTATGTCGCAAGAGGCCTACGTGCGCTTCGCACCCGAGTTGAAAGACGGCGGCATTCTGATCGTCGAGCAAGATATGGTGCGAGTCTCCGATCTCAACAAGGAAGTCCAGGTCTATAGCATCCCTGCGACCCGCATTGCCGAAGAACTTGGCAAGCGCATGGTGTTGAACTCCGTGATGGTGGGGTTCTTCACCGCCGTCACCCACCTGCTGGAGGCCGACGCAGTTCGCAAGGCAGTCGCAGACTCTGTTCCACCAAGCTTTCTTGATCTGAACCTGAAGGCCTTCGAAAAAGGACTGGAGTACGGAGCCATCGCACTGACCGCGCCCGCCAGCGCTGCGGATGCCGAACTGCAATTAGAGTACTCGCCAGAGTAATCTCGTCGTCTTCGCCGCTGCAACGCCGGGCGGCCGAAGTTTTTGCCACCTCGCACCCAGAAGTCGGATAAGCCGGATCTAATCTGAACGGCAATGCCATCGGGGTCAGGTCGGGCAAATTGCAACTCATGCAAGATGCTCTGAATCGCTGCAAAATGCAGTGGTTTGAATCGTCTCCCACCTGATCCTTCCGCCTAAGTCCATGCCCTGCAACAAATTCCTTCACAAACCAAATTTGCCCCTGACGTGCATTAACTAAGGATGAAAGCCGTCGCGAAAGAGTCGCGGATGACCCAGCGGCGCAATCGAACCCGAGAGGAGGGTCTATGTCAATCCTGTTTGTTCTGCTGATGTTCCTGCTGGTCATCAGCGTCAGATATTTCATCGAACCGCATTCGCAACCCGCGCTGGAAACTGAAGTTATGGCCAGACCGCAACCGCCGCGCGTGAAGCGCGAGTATGGATTTGAGATTCCGCAGGATTATTGCTTTCATCTCGGACACACCTGGGTGATGAAGGAGAACTCCGACGATGCGCGAGTTGGGGTGGATACGTTCGTCACCAATCTGATGGGGAAGATCGATCACATTGACGTGTGCGGAGCCAACCGCTGGGTTCGTCAGGGACAGAAGCTCATCACCCTGACCAGCAGCGGCACCAGCATCGATCTCCTTTCTCCCGTTGAAGGCGTAGTCACGGCAATCAACAACGATGCCCTGGAAAATCCGGATCTGGTCACGAGCGATCCCTACGAGCACGGCTGGATCGCGATGGTGAAATCCCCAGACCTCAAAGTCAATCAGAGGAATCTGATCCAGGGTCCGATGGTCGCGCCCTGGATGCAGAACAACGTAACTCGATTGAATGCGATCTTAACGGAATCTTCACCGGCACTGGCCCAGGATGGCGGACATCCCGTCAGCGGTTTGCTTCCGCGGCTGGCTCCGGAGTTGCGGCAACGAGTGGTGAAAGAGTTCTTGTTGTCGTAACCGGGCTCCGCCACGGAAAGGATAGAAGTCATGGAAACCACTAGAGCAATCCTGGTCGATATCACGAAGTGCATCGGATGCCGAAGTTGCGAGCAAGCTTGCAAACAGATCCACGGATTTCCCATGGACACTGAGGCCAAGCTTTCAAGCACCGCACTGACGGTCGTGGAAGAGCACGGTGATCGCTTCGTGCGGCGTATGTGCATGCATTGCGAGGATCCGGCCTGCGCCTCAGCGTGCCTGGTCGGTGCGCTCAAGAAGACCGCCGCCGGCCCAGTCACTTATGACGGATCGAAATGCATCGGTTGCCGCTACTGTCTGGTGGCATGTCCGTTCAGCGTGCCCCGTTACCAGTGGACGAAGCTCGTTCCCTATGTGACGAAATGCGATATGTGTGCCGCGCGCCAGGCGAAAGGCCAACTGCCTGCCTGCGTGGAGGCTTGCCCGGTGCAGGCTTCGATCTCCGGCAGTCGCGAAGAAATTCTGGAAGAGGCGCAGCGCCGCATCCTCAACGATTCGAAATACGTGAAGCACATTTACGGCAGCGACGAAGCGGGCGGAACGTCGGTGTTCTTCATCTCCGATGTAGCTTTCGAGAAGCTCGGCTTTGTGGCTGCGCCCAAGCAGGCGATGCCGGTACTGACCGCGAATGCATTGGGCGACGGGCCTACTGTGATCCTGGTTGGTGGCGCTTTGCTCTCTGGCTTGTATTGGATCACGCAACGCCGGACCCAGGTCGCCCTGGCCGAAGCCCGCGAGAAATCTGAAAAGGAAGGGAGATAGGCCATGACTGCCACTGAAAAGATTGCCACACAAGAAACTGCCACGGCAAAGTCTGTCATAGCGTTTCCAAGAATCAGCTTCTGGCGCACCATTGTGGCGTTGATTTTCGCCGCCGGCATCTATTCGATGTACGCCCGCTTCGCACTCGGATTAAAAGCCTCCACCAACCTTACGGACCCTCAGCCTTGGGGCCTGTGGGTCGGGTTGGGTACGCTGTGCGGCGTGGGACTGTCGGCTGGCGGGTTTGCGATCGCGGCCGCAGTATATATTCTAGGCCTCGAACGCTACCGGCCCATTCTCCGCACCGCCGTGCTCATTTCGTTTCTGGGGTATTGCACCGTTTGCGTGGGCATGTTGTACGAGCTCGGGCTACCCTGGAGAATCTGGCACCCCATTGTGATGTGGAACCGGCACTCTGTGTTGTTCGAGGTATCGTGGTGCGTCATGCTCTACACCACGGTGCTCGCGCTGGAATTTTCCCCGGCGCTGCTGGAAAAGCTGCCCTGGGTTCGAGTACGCGAGGCTTATCTGCGCTGGCACCATAGCATTCTGATCGCCTTGGTGCTCGCCGGCACACTGCTCTCGTCGATGCACCAATCGTTTCTCGGCGGACTTTACTTGATCACCAAAGGCAAGCTTGATCCGCTCTGGTACACACCGTACCTCACCACGCTGTTTTACCTTTCCGCGATTCCAGCCGGCTTAGCCGTAACCATCATGGCGATCTACCTCTGCATGCGCTCGCTCAATGTTCGAGTGGACTTCAGCATTTTGAGCGACGTAAGCCGCGTGATTTCGCCCTTGCTGGCAATCTACGGTGTATTCCGGGCAGTGGATCTGATCAACCGGGGCGCGACGCAATATCTATGGATGTGGCGGCGCGAGGAAACGCAGTTGTTCTGGCTTGAGATCGTATTGCTGGTGCTTGCACCTATTGTGCTCTTGAGTAAAGAGAAGGTGCGCAAGACTCCGCAATACTTGTATTGGACCTGTGCTGTAATCGTGATGGGTTTTATGACCAACCGGTTAAACGTTTCGATCACCGGTCTGCAGGCCAGCTCAGCGATGTATTACACACCGAAGTGGACCGAGTTCGCCGCCTCTTTGGCGACGATCACTGCCGCCGCGGTGGCTTTTCGTTACGCCGTAATCTATTTGGACATTNNGGGCGGCGCGCTCAACGGTGGCTCCCAGTCGGGAGACGATGATTTCCACCACCAGGAGATCGTCCTTCGTAAAGGCGTCCTGCTGCGCCCGGTAGAGCGCCACCACAGCAGCCACTCCCGTATCCCCTTCGAGCGGTACGGCGAGGACAGAACGGAGCGTGCTGTACTGCGTGGAATTGTTGAGGTATCCAGGTTCTACTGACGGATTGCCATTCAAGATGGGCTTGTGATTTTGAGCCACCCAACCAGACAGACCTTCGCCGAGCGGAGTCCGCAAAGAAGAAAATAGGCGGAAGTTTTCGCCGCTGACAAACTCTGGAACCAGGACATTGCCCTTGAGAAGGTAAATCGCCATAGAATCGTGAGGTACAAGACGCTTCAGGCGAGCCGCCAGCAGCGAAAGTGTGTCATCGAGGCTGAGAGAACCGCCAAGTTCGTGGCTGAGTTCGGTGAGTGTCTGCGCCTGGCGGCGGGCCGCAGCCAGGCGTTCCAGGGAATTCGCGCCTGGCGATGGCGACTGGGACGCTGCGGAGGCGGCAGAAGCGGCGAAACCGGCGTCGGGAGCAAGACCTCGCTCCACCTTGATGTCGGTCGAAAGTTTCGGCAGAGATTGCAACGGCTGCAGGCGGGCGAGTTTCTCCCACTCTACGTAGCGACGTTGCAGAATGGCGACTACTCGAGGATCAAACGCCGCGCCGGCTTCGGATGCGATCTTAGCCATCGCTTCATCGAGCGGCAAGGCGTTGCGGTACTGGCGGTCAGAAGCGAGTGCGTCAAGGCAGTCGACGATGGAGAGGATGCGAGCGCCAATCGGAATTTTCTCCCCGGCCAACCCGTTTGGATAGCCGCTGCCGTCCCATTTCTCGTGGTGAGCCCGCACGATAGGCACTACAGGGTAGGGGAAGTCGACCTGTTCGAGAATCTCCGCTCCCACGATGGGATGGATCTTCATCTTGTCGAATTCTTCGGGGGTGAGCCTGCCCGGCTTAGAGATGATGTGCTCGGGAACCGCGAGCTTTCCGATATCGTGGAGAACGGAAGCGGCGCGTAGCGCCTCCGTTTCGTCCCCGCTCAAGTCAAGCTCTTTTGCCAGTTCCATGGCATAGACCCGCACTCGTTGGAGATGCTGGCCGGTGGTTTGATCTTTGGCCTCGATGGCCAGCGCTAGAGCCTCGATGGTGCGCAGGTGAAGATTCGAGACCTCCTCGGCGTGCTTTTTCTCGGTTTCGAGCTTGCCCATGTAGAGGCGATAGGAACGATACATCAGGTAGATCGGCGGCAGGACCAGCAGCGCCGATTGCCACCCGATATGCCGGTTCAGGAAACTCACCAAACCGGCAACGGCCGCTCCCACCATGTAGTAGGGAAAGGCCCAGAGATAGGAGTCGGTCCAGACCTTGGAAAACGGTTTGTCTTCCGTCAGTCCGATGATGATGGATGTAGCCAGCGTATTCACTCCAAAAAGAGTAACTGCGGCCATCGCCAGCGCGAGCGCGCCGGGTCTACCGAGGATGTGCACGCAGGTAAGCTGGTACGCCCAGTAGGCTGCGGTACCCGAAACCGTTACTTGCGACAGATTAAACAGAAGCTGGATCGGGCGCAGACTTCGAGCTGGCTTCCAATAGAACTGGCCCAGGGTGCTGACCAGCCCGATCAGCAAGGTCTCGGGGAAACTCATTTCCAAAATGCTCAGCAGTGTGAACAGGAAGCTTACAGACAGCGTTCCGCCGGGCAGACTTACCTTGAGCGGGGACGCAAGGAGAGCGGCGGCCAGGTAACAAACGAACTTGACTTGGTCACTGGAGTGCCAGTGCGCCGACGCGAGTGCGCAGGAACCTAGCGCCGCTAGCACCATTCCGGCGATAAACACACGTGTGCCAATTTGGCGAGTCCCTGACATAAGGAGGTTCCTTCAATTTTGCTATCAAGCGTGACTCACTTCATCCCAAAAGCGACATCACATGGTTACCATCGTGCCTGGGACAGGTTGTCCCAAGGGCGCGGAGCTGGGACAAAGTGTCGCGACCGCAAGGCGTTTGGAGTCGCTAAGCTGCTGATAAATAGGTGTTAAAGCCATCGGAATTGGACCTGCGAATGCAATGTTTAGGGCAACGTAGCCTGTGGGGTGTGTGCGGGCGTGCACAAAGTGGGGGGCCAATGAAGAGATTTGCGCTTGTTCTGCTCCTGGTCGCAGGGACGCTGACCTATGCCGACGACTCCAAAGTGTCGCCGGACCTGAAGACATCCAATGCATCCAATGTGAGGGTTGTGATCCAGTACAATCAGGCCCCTGGGGTCCTCGACCTACAGTTGCTCGGAAGCTTGGGATCCATTCTGAACTCTTTGCCACTGGTGAATGGCGTGGTGGCGCAGTTGCCGCTATCGAACATTCTATCGCTGTCGAATCAGGCGAATGTGAAGTACATCAGCCTGGATCGGCTGTTGGCGCCGAACCTGAGCAATGCGGCGCCGGCGATCAATGCCTATGCCGCGTGGCAATCGGGTTACACCGGGGAAGGCATTGGAGTGGCGCTGATCGACAGTGGAGTAAGCAGCCATCCCGATCTGAACGGTGGATTTCTCGGACTATCCAGAGTGGTTTGGAACCAGAGCTTTATCTCCGGTAACCTGAGCGCTGCTGACCAGTACGGCCACGGCACGCACGTGGCAGGGCTGATCGCGGGCGATGGCGCCAGTTCGACAGGGTCAAAGTATTCGCGGACATTCGAAGGCATCGCGCCGAGCGCGAACCTGGTGAACCTGCGGGTTCTGGACCAGAACGGCGAAGGCAACGACAGCGCGGTGATCGCGGCTATCAACGAGGCAATCGCGCTGAAGCCGCTGTTCAATATCCGGGTGATAAATCTCTCGCTCGGGCGCGAGGTGTACGAAAGCTACAAGCTGGATCCCCTTTGTCAGGCGGTAGAAGCGGCGTGGAAGAGCGGAATCGTAGTGGTGGTCTCAGCCGGAAATAACGGCCGCACACAGGCGAGCGACGGCTACGGGACGGTGACGTCTCCGGGCAACGATCCCTACGTGATCACGGTCGGCGCGATGAAGCCGATGGGAACGCCGACGCGCTTGGACGACGTGATCGCCAGCTACAGCTCAAAAGGGCCTACGGCAGGGGACGCAGTGGTGAAGCCCGACGTCGTGGCTCCGGGAAACCTGCTGGTGTCGCTGGAGTCGCCAAACTCCACCCTGTATAACGAGTTTCCCGCCAACCAGGTTCCGTACAGCTACTACGTGAACGGAGGAAATAACGCATCATCGTCCAGCTACTTCACTTTGAGTGGAACCAGTATGGCGGCGGGCGTGGTCAGCGGAGCCGTAGCGGACCTGCTGCAGAAGACTCCCAGCCTCAATCCCGATCAAGTGAAAGCGCGGCTGATGAAAACAGCCTGGAAGTCATTGCCTGCCTATAGCAGCTATACCGACCCGGTTTCAGGAGTCACCTACACCGACCAGTACGACGTCTTCACCGTCGGTGCGGGCTATGTGGACCTGGAGGCCGCGCTCGCTAATACCGATTTGGCCAAGGGAACGGCGATGTCTCCGATTGCGACTTTCAATGCGGGTACGAACAGCGTGTACTTGACCGACGATCCTTCGGCGGTCTGGAACACATCGGCGGCGTGGTCGAATACGGCAGTGTGGGGATTTTCGCAGTTCGTGGTGGGAAGCGAGGCGACAACCGCCAGTGGAATGGCTTCTCCGCCTTCAGGCAGCAATGCTCTGTGGGGCGGAAATGCTCTGTGGGGTGGTAACGCCTTATGGGGTGGGAATGCCTTATGGGGTGGGAATGCCTTATGGGGTGGCAATGCCCTCTGGGGCGGAAGCGCACCAAGCGGGGAGAACTAGAACCGAGTCCAAGGTGGAACTTGCAGAGCCTGGCTACCCGATGCCCCTAATCCGACGCCTTCGCTTTGAGCCGTCGCAGCAGCGAGGTGGGATGAATGCCGAGAATCCGGGCGGCCGCCGTTTTATTGTTGCCGGTTGCAGCTAAGACTTGTTCGATGTAGTGATCTTCCAGCGCTCGCAGACTGAGGAACTGGTCTCCGGTCGGAGAAATGTCGACGGTAGAGAACGCTTCACTGGCTTTCTTCTCGACCTCTTGATCGCGAATCTCTTCTGGAAGATTGCCCGCCTCAATCTCGCCTTCCGTGTTGAGGATCATGGTGCGCTCCAGCACATTCCTCAATTCCCGGATGTTGCCGGGCCAGGGATACTGCTCCAGCAGATCAGCCGCGGCCGGACTGAATCCGGTGAAGTTCTTTTTCAATTCGAGGTTGAGCTGCTGCACAATCTCCAGCGCCAGCGGCACAATATCCTCTTTGCGCTCACGCAGCGGCGGAATGTACAGCTGCACCACATTCAGGCGATAGTAAAGGTCTTCCCGAAATCGCCCCTGGCTGATGGCGTTTCGTAGCACGTCATTGGTTGCCGCGATCAACCGGATATTGACTTTGATCGTGCTCGTCCCGCCCAGCCGCATGAAGGTCCCTTCCTCAAGTACCCGCAGCATCTTGGCTTGCACGCTGGCCGACATATTGGCGATTTCGTCAAGAAACACGGTACCGCCGCTGGCCCGCTCCAGCAGACCCTCCTTGCGACGGCGAGCGTCAGTGAATGCTCCAGGCTCGTAGCCGAAAAGCTCGCTTTCCAAAAGCGCATCGGGAAGGGAAGCGCAATTGATCTCGAGCAATGGCATGGACGTGCGTGGGCTGGCATAGTGAATCGCTCGGGCGAGCACCCCTTTGCCCGTGCCACTCTCGCCCTGGATCATGATCGTGGTACGGTCGGTTTCGGCGGCCTTGCGGGCCATCTCCAACATCTTGATAGTGGCGGGATTCTGCGTGACCACGCGTCCAAAGTTGTAGCGTCCCCTTTCCGATTCCACCGAATCGCGCACTCGCACTCGTAAAGCCAGCACCTCGGCCGCGCGCTCCAGCACCGTCATCATGTCGTCCAGAGGAAAGGGCTTGACCAGATAGTCGAAGGCGCCCACCTTCATCGCTTCCACGGCACGCTCCACAAGATGATAGGCGCTCATCACGATTACGATCGCGTTCGGCTTCGCCTCTTTGATTTGGCGCAGCACTTCGATCCCATCGATGCCGGGCAGGACGATGTCCAGCAAAATAAGATCCGGTTGCTCATCGTGAAAGAGCTTCAAACCGTCCTCGCCGGAGAGAGCGGTGAATACTTCAAATCCCTCCTGGCGCAAACCACGCGAGATGGTACGGAGCGTGAGCTCTTCGTCATCGATGATCAAGGTGGAGTAGGGCATATTCGCTCGCGAGCCTGAACCCAGCTCTTTGGTCAACGTTCCTGCAGCAGTATCTGGCTGGCTCATGCAAGACTCTTAAACCACGATTTCAGATTGCTCCTTAACTTGGTGTGATTCTTCCTGCCGAATGGGCAGCTTGATCGTTACGGTGGTCCCACGGTTCAACACACTGTCGATTCGAATCTCGCCCTGGTTTCTTCGCACATAGGTTGCACTAATGCTGAGCCCAAGCCCGGTGCCTTTGCCGTGCTTGGTAGTAAAGAAAGGTTCAAACACATGCGGCAGAATATCGGGCGGGATGCCGCAGCCGGTGTCGCTGACCCGGATTTCGATGCTCTCCACCGAAGCCGGCTTGCTGGCGGAAATGGTGATACGTCCGCCGTCCGGAGTTGCTTCCGCCGCATTGATCAGCAGATTCATCAGCACCTGCGATAGTTGATTGGAATCCACCAGGATGCGGGGCAAGTCCTCGGGAACCAGGTTCTCCGCTCGCTTGCCGCGCAGCGCAGGCTGGCCTTCGAGAAAGTTGAGCGTATCCGCCGCCAAACGATGCAGGTTCAGATTGCTCAACACCAGTGGGCCAGGACGGGCGTAATTGACCAGTCCGCGTAACGTCGCGGAAATACGCTTCGTGCCGGCAATGCATTGTTCGACTTCCCAGCGCTGCTCGGGATCGCTGGCGCTCTTCAATTCGAGTTCCAGGTGCGAAAGAATGCCGAGCAATGGATTGTTAATCCCGTGCACCGCGCCCAGAGCTAGTTGCGCCAGAGTAGAGTACTTTTCGTATTCGGCGAGCTGAGCCTGGAACTGGAACTTCTCCTTATTCAACTCACGATCTTCGTACAAGCGGCGAAAAATCTCCTCCTGCGCCTGATGACGCTCCCGCTCCACCTGCTGATTCAGTTCTGTAGCCTGCTTCAGGGCTTCGCAAACCCGCTCCAATTCAATCCGCTGCAGCCGCCACACGATAAATGTCACTACCAGGGCGACGAAAGTGAGGGGAAGCACGTAGCGCGCCGGCAGTTCCAGGTACTTGCCTGTCGTCCCAAGCATCGGTGCAAGGTTCCGGGAAAAAATCGGCGCAAAGTTGCCTGACACGTCCAAGCAAGCGCGCGCCTCTAGCCATTGCGGATGCATCCTCGTATAGCATGAGGCGGACCCTACCACGCCGCAGTGACGGCGGTCACTGTCTTGGGGTCAGGGCGGGTGCAGACGCTGTTCCTATGGGTACCAACGGATACTTGCCCCGCGTGTACCGCAGGCGTGTGGTCAGCCTCTAGGAGGTGGGTTCCATGATTTCAGTAGTTTCTGGCCGACGAAACTCGCGTCACAGGTGTGGTCGCGGCGCGGCAAGGTGTGCACAACGCGCTTTCCTTCAGGTCGATCCACTCCACGGCGTGGGAAGATGCCATCACACACCGGTAGTCTTCGCAGTGAGTCAAGTTTAGGGTGTGTCCCACTTCGTGAACCGCCTCTTTGATCAGGCGCTGGCGAAACAAATCATGGTCGGAGGGAAGGCCATAGAATTCCTGCCGCAGCCGGTGCGCTGAGACCACCGCGCAGGGGCCTCCCATCTGCGCCTCGCCGAAAACAAAAGTAAGAATCGGAATGTACAGATCCACGGCGCTTACGCCCAGCACCCGCCAGGAGTCCGGCGTGAGAAAACTCTGCATGCGATGCAGGATTTCCGAGGAGTGATACTGCTGCCGCTCTCCATGGAACGCGAACTCCGGATCCAGACGGACTGGCAGCACTTTGCAGGGTATACAGAGAATTTCTTCGACGGCAGGCCGTATGTCCTTCAACAGCCCATCATCCACATTCCCGATCGGCAGCAATTGCAGTAGCTTCATCGGGCCAGCTCAATGCGTCTCAACCGGGGTGCGTGTCCACCCGTATTTCTTCAGCTTGTGATAGAGAGTAACCCGGTCAATGTCGAGTATCTCAGCGGCATGGCTCTGATTGCCTCCACACTCCTCCACCACGCGCAGGATGTGGGCGCGCTCCATCTCCTCCAGTTTTTTGCCGGAACCATTGGAGGCGTTTTGCGGCTTGAAGATGAAGTCGCCTTCGTGCAGCTCCGGCTCCTGGCCCACGACCATCGCGCGCTCGACCGCGTTCTCCAGTTCGCGAACATTTCCCACCCATGCTTGCTGCTGCAATTGGTTCATCGCCGCCGGAGAAACCCGGGTGATGCGCTTGTTCATCGCCAGAGAGAACTTGCGAACGAAGTGTTCCACGAGCACGGGAATGTCGTCCCGGCGTTCACGCAGCGGCGGCAGCTCGATGCGGAAAACGTTGAGCCGGTAAAAGAGGTCAGGACGGAACTTGCCTTCTTCAATCAATTTTTCCAGATCCTTGTTAGTAGCGGCGATGCAACGGAAGTCCACCTTGATGGTTTGGTTGCCGCCCACGCGGGTGATTTCGCGTTCCTGCAGCACGCGCAGCAGATCGGTTTGTGTCTTCAGAGAGATATCGCCGATCTCGTCGAGAAAAACCGTTCCCCCTTCGGCAATTTCGAACTTGCCTTTCTTTCGGTATTGCGCGCCGGTGAAGGCGCCTTTCTCGTGTCCGAAGAGTTCGCTTTCGAGAAGAGTCTCAGTCAGAGCGCCGCAGTGAATGACGACCAGCGGATGAAACCTGCGTGGACTGGCATGGTGAATCGCGCGCGCTACCAGTTCCTTGCCCGTACCACTCTCCCCCGTGACAAGTACCGTGGCATCGGTAGGCCCAACGGTCTCGATGGCATCGAAGATCTTGCGCATGGGGCTGCTTTGCCCCACGATGTCCCCCGGACGCGCCACTTCGGCGACCGTCTCGCGCAAGAGCACGTTCTCTTGAGCTGTCCGTTTGTGCGCAAGAGCGTTTTTGACCAGGTGCGAGATCTCGTCCGGGTCCAGAGGTTTGGTCACGTAGTCATAGGCGCCGTTTTTCAGAGCCACAACCGCGGTCTCGACCGAGGCATAGCCGGTCATCATGATCACGATCAGCTCCGGATCGATTTCGTGCATGCGGCGCTGCAGTTCGATGCCGTCGGTGCCGTGCATTTTAATATCGACCAGAGCCGCATCCCAGCGTTGTTCTGCCAGGCGCGTGAGGGCGTCGCTGGCGTTTTCCGCTGTAGCCACCTCATAGCCTTCTTCATGAAACCATTTGCCCAGCGAGTCGCGCACGCTCAGTTCGTCGTCCACGATCAGCAGTTTTCCCTGTGTGCTCACTTCCATCACCTCACCTTTATCGTCGTATTCCCGTCGCCAACGCCAGCCAGCGAAGCATCCGGGGTTTCACTGGGCAGGACGATGGTGAAAGTCGTACCCCGGCCTAGTTCCGATGCGACTTCGATACGTCCGTTGTGCCGCTCCACGATGCCGCGACTGATCGCCAAGCCCAGCCCGACTCCGTGTCCACTTTCTTTTGTCGTGAGAAAAGGTTCGAAAATGTGCGGCAGTACGTCGGGGGCAATACCCGCTCCGTCGTCGCGCACCGTGATCTCGATTTCCTCGTCGTTACTCAATCGAGTCTCGAGCCAGAGATTCCCGCCGCGGGGCATGGCATCGATTGCATTCATGATCAGTGCGATGAGGACCTGTTCAATCTGCGCAGGATCGCAGGGTACGCGCGGCAGGTCTTCCGCAAGCTTCAGTTGCAGTTCGATTGCGCCAAGTTCCAGTTGATGCCGAACCAATAGCAGGCAACGATCGATCACCGCATGCAAGTCGGTAGACTGCACGTTCATGGGTGCGGTTCGTGAGAGAGAGAGCAGGTTCTTAATCAGCTCTCCGCAGCGCCGGCTCTCTGTGGCGATGAGTTCCAGACATTGCATCGCCTCGTCACGCTTTTCATGCTCCGTCTGGCCCGATGCTACCCACTTTCGAATCAACTTGGAGTAAGTCAGAATTCCGGAGAGGGGGTTGTTCACCTCATGCGCCACGACCGCGGCCATCTTGCCCAGAGAAGCCATCTTCTCCACGTGCAGCATGTGATCGTGGGCGCTCCTGAGCTCCTTAGTCTTCTGATCCACACGATCTTCAAGTGTCTTGGCCCAGGTGACAATCTCTTCGTTCGCCGCGCGCAACTGCAGGCTCATTTCGTTGAACGACTTCGCCAGATCTCCCACTTCGTCCTGGGATCGTACCTCGATCTGGTAGCCAAGCTCTCCCTCGGACAGATGTTGCGTGCCGTTCTTGAGCGCCTTAATAGGTTTGCCGACCTCTCGCCACACGAATAACCAGCTCAACACTGCGACAATCAGCACTGCCCCCGCCGTGTAAAAGAACATGCGGGTGCTGCTGACCGCAAGTTGCGCGTCCGCTTTCGCCAGCGAAAGATTTGTGTCCAGCACACCCAGAACTTGCTGGTCCGCGGGATGAGCGTGGCAGGCGGCGTTGGAGCAGCTGGGTTGATTTTCGATAGGCGTGATAATTCCCAACACCCGCTGCCCGCCGCCATTGCGATAAATGCGAAAACGGTCGGGACGATTCAGACGCGCCAGCGGCTGCGATTGAATGTGACAGCCATAGCAGGCCTCGGCCGTCTTATCGAGGACATGACTGACTTCCGCTGGATCGGTGGAGTAGCTGATGCGCCCCTCGGGGTCAAGGATGCGCACCTTGATCATGCCGGGCTCGTCCGCCATGGTTTGAATCGAGTGATAGAGCCCCTCGCGATCGTTGCGCAGCATGTAGTAGGTGGTGCTGCGCTTGATTACATCGCTGACTCGCTCGGCACTAGCCAGCGTGGCCGCTTCCAGATGCTGACGATGCAATCGGATATTCAAGTATCCCAGGAGGGCAAAGATGACGACCATGATGGTCAACAGAGACCCGATCAACTTCGCACTGATACTGTGAGTGAGACGCTTCCATCCCAAATCGTCGCGAATTGGATCAGTCTCCCGCATGGCCTAATACCGGGGTAGAAACCACAGATCCGGCTTCGGGTCGGAGATGCCGCTGCACCGCGTGTTCTTCTTCAGGAAAGATAGGCAGGTATTTCACAGCCACCCCGAACAGGGCGAACCCCATCGCGATGATCATGAGGGTCACCGAGAACTCGGTCCACTTCGGCACGTAGTGATGCCCGACGTAAGTTTCAAAGCCGGTGAGGCTCACATTAAGGCGGTTGGTAATGAATCCCAGCACAGTGAAGATGGAAGCCAGATACAAGCCGTTGGGGGATAGCCGGACCTTCTTGAAGCTGAGCATGGTGATTGGAATCACGAATGCCAGCGTCAGTTCAAGCCATAGAAAGTACGCTTCATAGCTGGGTTTAACAATTTGTCCCAGCAGGCCGCGGTGGAAGTAATCTTCGAAGCGCAGCAGAGCATTAACCCAGAGCGCTACCAGCAGGGCACCGCCAAGATTAACCAGAACCGGCAGTTCCAGGTGACGGCCAAAGGCCTTCGCGCTCTGCGTGGACTCGAAGATGGTCATGGCCAGACCGACCGCAATCGCCGATCCGAAAAAGAGGAACGGCAGCGCGGGCGTGTACCAGAACGGATGCAGCTTGCTCGGCATAATCAGATAGAGGGAGCCGAGCGAACTCTGGTGAAGAGTGGAGAGCAGGATGCCCAGGATGATGAGCACCGGGTAGACTCTTTTGATCCACTTGATTGGAGTTGTCAGGTGGAAGCGCTCCAGCACATTGGGAAGGAATTCGAAGAAGAGCACGGTAGTGTAGGCCATCACGCACATGCCGACCTCGAACATAACCGAGTGCGGGTTCATGTAGATGAGCTGATGCCAGATGTACCAGGGACGGCCGAGGTCGAATAACAGTCCGACGATGAAGAGCAGATAGCCCAGAAACGCCGTCAACACCGCGGGGCGCACGACACTGTGCAGTCGTTCGACGTTGAACAGGTAGACCGCGCCCACAATGCAGAAACCGCCAGCCGCCAGCATGACGCCGCACAGGCAATCGAAGCCGATCCAGAGGCCCCAGGGAAACTGGTCATTCATGTTTGAAACCGCGCCCAAGCCATGGAAATAGCGAACAAATGTGGAGTACAGCCCCATGGCCATGATCACGAGGAATACAATTTTCCAGAAGGTCAACTTGATCTTCATCGCGCACTCCCGTTCTTCTTTTCTTCTGCCTCAGCTTCGGCTACTTCTTCGCGGCGGTGCGAAATCCAATAAATACCGCCTAATACCAACGACCACACGGGAATGAAGTCTGGAATCTTCTCCATCACTCGACCGGTGTATTCCGGCATAGGAGTGTCGCCGATTTTCGCGGAGGCTGGATAACCGTAGTCTTCAACGTTCATGCTGGAGAGGATGAGGACGCAAGTTCCCCCAACTTCGTGAAGGCCGTAAATCCGAGGCTGATAGTTGGACGGGTTGTCACGGATACGAGCCTGCGCTTCCTTGATGAGATCGTCGCGATCGCCGAACTTAGTGGCGCCGGTGGGACAGATCTCGGCGCATGCCGTCTGCTTGCCGGCAACCACGCGATCGGGACACATAACGCATTTCCGGACGCGCGGATTCAGCGAACCCCATTCGTACTTTGGCTGGGCAAATGCGCAAGCGACCATGCAGTACCGGCAGCCAATGCACTTCCAGACGTCGTACACGACTGGACCTTCCTTTGTCTTATGAAAAGCGCCGACGGGACAAACCGACGCGCAGGCGGGATGCTCGCAGTGCATGCACAGGCGGCGCATGAATTTGTCGTCTTTGGTCATGACGACGGTGTATTTATGCTCCGACTGCACCGACTCCGCTGCCACCTTATCGTCGTAGGGCAGCTTGTTCTGCTGCGCGCA
>PMXH01000038.1 GCA_003165855.1 Acidobacteriaceae bacterium
CCTTGGTGGCACCTGCCTGCACGTGGGTTGTATTCCGACCAAGGCGCTGCTGTTCAACGCGGAACTCTGGGACCATCTCAAAGAAGCCAAGGAATTCGGCATCGAAGGCGTGGATTCGCGCAAGCTGAACTGGGCTGCGGTGCAGGAGCGCAAGTCGAAGATCGTGGCCAAGCACGCCAAAGGTCTCGAATTCCTGATGAAGAAGAATAAGGTTGAGACGGTCAAGGGCTATGGAAAGCTGACGGGTCCCGCGCAAAACGGTCTATTGACCGTCGAGGTCGTGAACGACAACAAGGCGAGCCATCTCAAAGCGAAGAATGTGATTCTCGCAACTGGCTCTGAGGCTCGCTTGCTGCCTGGCCTCGAGGCCGATGATCGCGTGCTCACCAACATTGAGATTCTGAGCCTGAAAGAGATTCCGAAGTCGCTTGTCATTGTCGGAGCAGGGGCAGTGGGGGTGGAGTTTGCTTCGATTTATCGCTCGTTCGATTGTGAGGTGACGATTGTCGAAATGCTGCCGCGGCTCGTTCCCGTGGAAGATGAAGAAGTCTCGAAGGAACTGGCGCGCGTCTTCCGCAAGCGTGGCATAAACTTCCACACCGGCGCGAAGGTCGACAAAGTTGAGAAGACGAAGGCTGGAATTGCCGTCACCATCACGGTCGACGGCAAGCAACAGAAGATCGAAGCGGAGAAAATCCTGATCGCCGTGGGCCGCAAGCCGCGCACGGAAAACGTCGGCCTGGAGAAGACGAAAATCAAGCCCGACCGTGGCTTCATCCAGACCGATTCCTGGATGCAGACCGCCGAACCCGGCATTTATGCCGTCGGCGACATCGTTCTGGGCACGCCACAACTCGCCCACGTCGGAGCCATGGAGGCGCTCGTGGCTGTCGCTAAGATTGCGGGGAAGCCAGGCAAGCCGATTAATCCTGAGCACATCCCGGGAGCGACCTACTGCCATCCGGAGATCGGCAGCGTGGGCCTTACCGAAACCAAAGCGCGCGAGGCCGGATACAACGTAAAGATCGGCAAGTTTCCTTTCACCGCAAACTCGCGCGCCTCAATCGTCGGGCAACACGAAGGTTTCATCAAGATTGTTTCCGACGCCGACTACGGCGAGATTCTGGGCGTTCACATTATTGGTCCGCAGGCGACGGAGTTGATCGCCGAGGCCGTCGCCGCCATGGAACTCGAAGCCACGGTTGAGGATTTGATGTGGACGATTCATGCTCATCCGACATTGGCCGAAGCTATGCTGGACGCGGCCAATAGCGTGTACGGGATTGCGATCAACGCGTGAAGACTAGGAAATCTGGTAGTCGGATAATTGAAAAGCCGTGCGCTTCAGGTGAAAGACCTTTCACACATTGATGGCAGGCCGTGTAGGTGTACCATAGTGGGCCGCCTTTACAAGGCGAAGAACAAAAATCGGGACATCCGCTCTCCAGAGGACTCATTGTGCAAAGCAAAAGACCAGTGCTCCTAGCCGTTGCGGCGTTCATTGTAGTTTTCGGATTTCTAACCACAGCAGCTCCCGTCTTTGCGGTCGCCAAGGAGAAGGTGCTGTACGGCTTCTGCACTCTCTCAAACTGCGCGGACGGACAGACCCCCCAATCCAGCCTGGTGTTCGATGCGGCAGGCAATTTGTATGGCACGACTTTCGACGGCGGCGCTTATGGCCTCGGTTCCATCTTTCAGCTGGCGCCAGGCTCAGACGGCACGTGGACCGAGAAAGTACTGTACAGCTTCTGCTCGGCCACTAATTGTTCCGACGGGACCAACCCCGCAGGCCTGGTTTTCGGTGCGGCTGGCGAATTGTATGGCATAGCCCAAACCGGCGGCGGTTATGGCTTCGGCGCGGTCTTTGAGTTGGTGTCTGCCGAAGGCGGCGCTTGGAATTACAAAGTGCTGCACAACTTCGATTTTAATAACGGGGACGGGTACTACCCCTTCACTGGCCTGATTATCGATGCGACTGGAAACTTGTACGGCGTAACAGACTGGGGTGGCGCTTATAACTCCGGCACCGTTTTCGAACTGACCCCCGGGACTGAGGGCAAGTGGACGGAGAAGAGGCTGCACAGTTTTAACGATAATGGCAAAGACGGGTACGCCCCTTTCGGCGGTCTGATGTTCGATGCGGCCGGGAACCTATACGGTACGACTACAAGGGGTGGTACCTCCGGCACCGGCTGTGGGGGCCAAGGCTGCGGAATCGTCTTCCAATTGACGCCCGGGGCGAACGGCAAATGGACAGAGAAGGTGTTGCACAACTTCAACAGCAGCGGCACGGGTGGTTACGGCCCTTGGGGCGGCGTGGTCTCCGACAAAGCAGGGAACGTCTACGGCACCACGAACGCTGGTGGCGCTTTCGGCTTCGGTACGGTCTTCAAGCTCGCGCCGGGCGTAAGCGGCGAGTGGACGGGAAAAGTGCTGCACAGTTTCCAGAATAACGGTGTAGATGGGTACGCACCCGTGGCTGCCTTAATCGTCGACACGGCTGGGAACTTGTACGGCACAACGTTTTACGGCGGCCTTTATAACGACGGCACGATCTTCGAGCTGATACCAGGCAGCAACGGAAAGTGGACGGAGAAGGTAGTTCACAACTTTGACTGGAGCCTCTACGTCAAGGACGGGACGTCCCCTGCAGTCAGCCTAATCTTCGACACGGAGGGGAACTTGTACGGCACATCGGAGAACGGCGGCGATTATAATTTCGGCGCCGTCTTTGAGTTCACGCCGTAATCCGGGGTCGAATTCCTGGTCAGGGCCCTGGGCTGGATGAAGCCGCCTTCGTCTACACTGGATCTGGTGGATTATGTTGTGAAATCGCTCAATCCCCCGATTCCATGATCTCTGTTGTCCAACTCCGGACCATCGATTACGCTACTGGGCTCCGTCTGCAGCAGAAGCTGGTCCAGCTTCGCAAGGACGGCCTCATTGGCGATGTTCTCTTGTTACTCGAACACGCTCCGGTCATCACCCTCGGACGCAATGCGAACGCCTCTAACGTGCTTGCCTCGCGCGAGCACCTCGCCGAACGTGGCGTGGAGATCTTCGAATGCGACCGTGGAGGCGACGTCACTTTCCACGGACCCGGCCAGATCGTCGGTTATCCCATCTTCGACCTCCGCGGATTCGCCACTCCCGACGGCAAGCGCAAGACACTCGGCGTCGTCGAATTCGTTCGCCGTCTGGAAGAAGTCCTGATCCGCACCTGCG
>PMXH01000412.1 GCA_003165855.1 Acidobacteriaceae bacterium
TATAGCAGCATGCCCGCGATCGATGCCGACATCAAATTCGCCATCGTTCCCGCCAGCATCGCGCGGATTCCGAGTCGAGCCAGTTCGCTCTTCTTGTTCGGCGCAAGCGCTCCAATGCCGCCGATCTGGATTCCGATGGAGCTGAGATTGGCGAAGCCGCACAGCGCGAACGTGGCAATGGTGAATGAGCGCGGATCGAGCGCCGCTTTCATCGGTCCAAGCATGGAAAACGCCACCAGTTCATTCAGCACCATGCGTGTGCCGAGCAAAGTTCCAATCACCCCGCAGTCGTGCCAGGGAACGCCAATCACCCAGGCAACCGGAGCGAAGACAGCTCCGAAAATCTTTTCCAGACTTTCCGGAAACCAGGCCAACCAATGGTGAACTCCACCAAGAATGCCGTCCGCAAGCGCGATCAGAGCCAGGAACGCAATCAGCATGGCAGCGATGTTCAAAGCCATATGCAGGCCGTCGGTCGTTCCCCGGGCGATCGCACCGAGCAGATTTTCTTGCTTCTCGTTTTCCTCTTCGCCTTCGGGCATCACAACTCGTCCGGCGGTTCTGGGCTGCTCGGTTTCGGGCACCAACATCTTCGCCATTAAGAGCGTTCCGGGCGCGGTCATAATGACTGCGCTCAACAGGTGTTTGGGTTCTATGCCGAATGCGATGTAAGCCGCCATGATTCCACCGGAGACGTGGGCCATGCCGCTGGTCATCACGGTCATGAGTTCCGAGTGCGTCAAATCAGGCAGAAACGGCCGGATGGTCACAGGCGCTTCCGTTTGTCCCATGAAAATGCTGGCCGCTATGTTGAGCGATTCTGCACCGCTGGCGCCCATTACCCGGGTCATAACCCAGGCGGCAACCTTAATGATGAGCTGCATGACGCCGAAGTGATAAAGCACGGCGAAGAACGCGCAGATGAAAATTATGGCCGGCAGTACCTGGAAAGCGAAATAGAAGCCGAGATGCGAGCCTTGCTTCCCGAGATCGCCAAAAACGAACTGCGAACCGACAAATGAGTAGCTGAGCAGCCGACTCACTACATCTCCAGCCTTCTGAAAAATCCGCCGACCCGCGTCGATTCTCAATACCAATACGGCGAAGGCAAGCTGCAAGCCTAAACCCCACGCCACGGTCTTCAGCCGAATGGCGCGGCGATTGGTCGAAAAGGCATAGGCCAATGCCAGCATGGTCAAAAGGCCGAGGATTCCAGTGTAGCGTCCCATTCAGTTCTTCTCTCCGGGTTTTCCGATCACGCGGTGGATCAATGGCCTCTTCTCGCGCGCCGGCGATTCGGCGATCTGATAGCTCTCTTCGAGCATTTGCATGGCACGAGCCGCGCGCGTTTCCGCATTGTAGTAAATCGTGGCCAGCGGCTCGCCAGCGGAAACGGCATCCCCAACCTTTTTATGAAGGGCGATTCCCACCGCCGGGTCGACCGAATCTTCTTTGCGCTCGCGGCCGCCGCCGAGAATCACACACGCCGTACCAATTTGCTCGCACTGCAAAGATGCGAGATATCCGTGCTTCGGGCTTGAAAGGGTGGTTGTATGCTGAGCCTGAGGCAGTTTCTTCGGATCGTCGAGCGTTCGCGGATCTCCGCCTTGCAGTTCCACCATCTGGCGAAACTTTTCGAGCGCTTTGCCGGAGGCAATCAACTTCTCGCTCCGACTCTTTCCTTCGCCGACCGAAGCAGCAACTCCACCCAGATGCAACATCCAGCCCGCAAGCTCGAGGCAGAGTTGACGCAAGTCTTCTGGTCCTTCTCCGCGCAGAACCTCCACCACTTCGACAACCTCCAGCGCATTGCCGATCATGCATCCCAGCGGCTGATCCATGTCCGTGATGAGCGCCACTACCTGCTTGCCCATCCGCTCACCGGTTTCGACCATGAGTTCGGCGAGAAAGGCGGCGTCTTTTTCATTCTTCATGAACGCCCCGGAGCCAGTCTTTACGTCGAGAACAAGCGCGTCGATTCCTTCCGCAAGTTTCTTGCTCATGATGGACGCGCAGATGAGATAGGGGCTCTCCACCGTCCCGGTCACGTCACGTAACGCGTAGAGCTTGCGGTCAGCAGGAGCGATTTCCGCTGTCTGCCCAATCATGGCGCAACCACAGGCTTCGAGTACGTGGCGAAACTGCGCCACGGGAAGATTCACGTTGAAGCCGGGGATGGCTTCAAGCTTGTCGAGCGTTCCTCCGGTATGTCCCAAGCCACGGCCACTGATCATAGGAACCACTATGCCTGCCGCGGCTGCAAGCGGGGCCAGCACAAGCGAGGTCTTGTCGCCTACGCCGCCGGTCGAGTGCTTATCGACCTTCTTCGCTGGAAGTGAAGAGAGATCGAGCACTTCGCCAGAGCGCAGCATCGCATCCGTCAGCGCGGCGGTCTCGGCCCGCGTCATGCCACGCAACACTACCGCCATCAGCCACGCCGAGACCTGATAGTCGGGAATTTCGCCGCGAGTGTATGCATTCACCATGGACTCGATTTCATTCCGCGACAATTCGCCGCTATCCCGCTTCTTGCGGATGACATCGATGGCACGGAACGTCCGCTCTGAAGCCGGCGTTGGATTCACTGGAGACGGAATCCTTCCGGAAGGAGTTCGGTTATGTGCGCCTGTTTCGGCCCGTTGGCCCCTGGAAAAAAGATCGTCGCATCGGGGCCGAATTCGTAAATGACCTGACGGCACGCACCGCAGGGCGAACAGGGCAGGCCCTGGTCGTTGGTCACAGCGACCGCGCGAATCTCGATCCTGGGCCCAAGCTGCGCGACGGCCGAGAAAATCGCCGTGCGTTCGGCGCAGTTGGTCATTCCGTAGGAGGCATTCTCCACATTGCATCCCGAGAAGACTTTGCCGTTCGAGAGGAGAATGGCGGCTCCAACGCGAAATTTCGAGTACGGCGCGTGCGCGTTCTTCATGACTTTCTTCGCGGACCGTAATAGTTTTGCTTGCACGCCAGTGGGCAGAAGTTTTTTGGCCATAAATGGAAACGATCTCGCGACGAGCTGGCAAAATCGAGGCTCATTGTAAACCCTGTCGAAACGATTCAGGGCCTTTTCTGAGATTCGATCAAGTGCAGCGCCCAGTCGAATCAGCCCACCAGAATCGGAATTGCTTTTGTTTCGACTCGGCGCTAGCATACTACGATCATTCTTATCCGCCCGGCATCTTTAGCGTCACATCACC
>PMXH01000005.1 GCA_003165855.1 Acidobacteriaceae bacterium
GACGGCCTTGGGAAGCAAGCGGCACAAGCGGCATGAAGGTGCTGGTGAACGGGGGGTTGAATCTTTCGGAACTCGATGGCTGGTGGACTGAAGCGTACACGCCGAAAGTAGGCTGGGCGATCGGTGATGGGCGCGAACATGGGGATGACCCTTCCTGGGACGCAGCCGAAGCAGAGAGTCTCTACGCAATCCTCGAAAACGAAGTGGTTCCTGAGTTCTATTCCCGTGACGAGCATGGAATTCCACACAACTGGGTTGCCCGCATGCGCGAAAGTATGTCATGCCTGACTCCGAGATTTTCGACCAATCGCTCAGTCCGTCAATATACCGAAGAACATTATCTCCCTGCGGCGGCAGCCTATCACGAGCGCGCCGAGAATCGAGGTTCAATGGGAGCCGAACTTGTAGCCTGGCAGACCGAACTGGCAAAGCATTGGTCTGGGCTGCGATTTGGACCCGCAACCGTCGAGCAACAGGGCGGGCAATATTCATTTCAGGTCCAGGTTTTTCTCGCTGACATGGATCCCGACGCCGTGAGCGTTGAACTCTATGCGGAACCGCAGAAGGACGGCGACCCGATCGCGGTGGTGATGAGTCGTGGCGAACGCACGGCCGGAGCGGAGGCCCTCTTCGCTTACAGCGCTTCTGTTCTGGCGAGTCGTCCGGTTGCTGACTACACGCCGCGTCTCGTCCCGCGGCATGCAGGAGCGTTGGTGCCGCTTGAGGCTCCATTCATTTTGTGGCACGAAGCGCCGTCCTGGCGATGATCTTTGAGATTCTCAGCAACGCCCCGGCAGGGGAGGGAATTCGCAGGACTTTAACGAACGATTGGACTGTGGGAAGGACGCCAGTATCATTTCCCAGGTCCAAGTTTTGGAGGAACCGCGATGACCGATGAATCTCGAATGCTGGATGCGCAACAACCTCTGGAACTCATCCCTGATTCTCCATACGAGAGCCGGCATGAGTTCGTCGAAAAACTGGCGCACAAACTTTGGGAACAGAGGGGACGTCCCGCCGGTTCGCCGGACATCGATTGGTTCGCAGCAGAACAGGCTGTGTACGCCTCATTAGTGGCGTCCGGGATGATTATCCCATCCTCGAATGACCCGCAGAACATAAGAAAGGAGATCTACCGGTGGATACGTGGGGACTTGGAGCGATCGCGATGAAGGTTCAAAGAATTTCTAACATTCGATCGGCGGTCGGCCGTGAATCCTGGTTAAGACGAGCAAAATATTGTTGAGGGCCCCATTGAATCGAGTTACAGTTGTGTCTCGAGGACGACATTGATGGAACCCGATCAGAAGAGCGCGTCCGCATTGCCAGATCGATCGTCAACTCTCGCGCAACCAGTATCCGCGCTACTTACCCGCGCGGCTATGTTCCTGGTGGTCACGCTGAATCCAGGCGCTGATGTTCGTGCCGTAGTGCGTCCATTCTGCAGTGACCTCGCCAAGCTGTTTCGCGCCGTAGAATTTCGTGACTTGGAAGGAGGACTGTCGTGCGTCATGGGAATTGGGTGCGATGCGTGGGATCGCCTCTTCGGGTCACCACGGCCGGCAGAATTGCATCCGTTTCGCGAGATTCGCGCGGGCGGGCGCCATGCGGTATCAACGCCGGGCGACCTATTGTTCCACATTCGAGCCAAGCGCATGGANNAAGATTCTGCGCGACAACATGCCTTTCGGACGCCCTTCACATGGAGAATTCGGCACTTACTTCATTGGCTACAGCCGTTCGCCCCGCACCATCGAGCAGATGCTTGAAAACATGTTTGTCGGCAGACCTCCCGGCAACTACGATCGCATACTCGACTTCAGCCGCGCTGTCACTGGGAACCTGTTCTTTGTGCCATCGGCAACTTTTCTTGAGAACGTAGCTCAAGACGAGCCCAGGGTTGCGGATTCCTCCGCAGCATCTGCGTTGGACGAAACCTCTTCACTAAACTCTTCGGTGCGCGACGGTTCGCTTCGCATCGGATCCCTCAAAGGAGAAAAACAACATGAATAATCTTCATCGTGACCTTGCTCCCATTTCCGACTCGGCCTGGGCGCAGATTGAATGCGAAACGTCGCGTACGCTTAAGCGCTACCTTGCCGGACGGCGCGTCGTCGACGTGAAGGGGCCCCGGGGCGCCGGCCTGTCTGCTGTCGGCACCGGCCACCTGCGGACGATCGCCGCCCCAGCCAAGGACATCGTCGCACGGGAACGCGAAGTAAAGGCGCTGGTCGAACTGCGTGTTCCATTCGATCTGGATCGCAAGGCAATCGACGATGTCGAGCGCGGCGCAAATGATTCCGACTGGCAACCCGCGAAGGACGCCGCGCAACAGCTTGCTTTTGCCGAGGACATAGCCATCTTTGAGGGTTATGCCGCGGCCGGCATCGAGGGGATTCGTAAAGGGACCAGCAATCCAATCATGACGCTCCCCGTCGACGTGCGTCAGTACCCGGAGGCCATCGCGCAGGGTCTGAGCAGATTGCGTCTCGTGGGTGTCAATGGCCCCTACTCAGTGATCCTCGGGGCCGATGCTTATACCGCACTGGCTGAGACCAGCGATCATGGATATCCGGTGTTGGAACATGTCCAGCGCCTCGTCGATGAACAAATCATCTGGGCGCCTGCGATTGCCGGCGCTTTTGTGCTGACCACGCGCGGCGGTGACTTCGAATTGGACATCGGCCAGGATGCTTCCATCGGCTATCTCAGCCACACCGATACATCTGTCCGCCTGTATCTGCAGGAGACGCTCACATTCCTGCTGCTCACTGAGGAAGCAGCGGTGGCGCTGACTGCTCCCCAGAAGGCAAAGAAGGCTTGACGCGATTCGTAGATTCATCTCACAACGCATCGTTACTCATGCCCGACGATTCGAAATCCCGATTGGCGGTATCCGGAAGCTAAGATCTCTCAGCACGGAATACGTCACTATTTCCGTGGCCGAAAGGTATTGACCGGCGCTGACTGCATTCGAAGCTGCGATGAGCTCGAGACCCCGGGCCGCGCACGAGGCACCTGACGAGAGGGAGCGACGAGCAAATGCCTGACTCGAAATGAGCCGACCGAGAGTACGACGATTGGTGCGAGCTGCAGAAACGTGAGGATTCCCTCGATCGTCCTATAAGTTGATGGCATTTCCGTATCTCCGTTTCGGCTCGTTTGCTGTCGTTAGAGCCGTTCTTAGCTGTTGATTCTTGCGAACAAGCTCACTCACGTACTTCTGCATGGTCTCTAAGTGGTTTTGCCAATCCTCTTCGATCCTTTGCTTCCAGTCTTCGTGCCCATGTCTTTCAGGGGCTGGCCTCTTAGTTGTCTGCCCAGACGAAATCGCCCCGGTATTCGTTTGGGCCCGGAACTCCTGACTCTTCTGGGCCGACATAACTTCTCTCCTGCGAATAGTCATGGTTGCCATAACTGAACTCCTGGTGCGTCGCTCAAGCAATTCCTCTCACGCACTCTGCAATGTTCTCGCGCCGCTCGTTTGGACGCGACGCACTGTCGTCATTACGCCAGAGGAGTCTCGGCGAGTCTATTGGACAAAGGTATCGATACAGGTTATTCGAGAAACTTGCGCTGCGGATGATCGGTGATAGCGTCAACCGATCTGCCTCATGACCTTCGGAAAGCGCTTGTCCACGCTTTGATTGACGCCGATGAATTTTGAAGGTCGTGACCAACATCCAGGCAGCGTTTCCGCTCTTCACGGCACATCATGCATGGCCGCCGAGCGCCATTGAAGCAGCTGCCTGAGGGCGTTCACAATGCACCAGCGGCAAACCCAACCCACACATTCCATTGATTAAGACTCCGACTTGAGCGGCAACAGAGGCTTTCAACACAATGATTTCGAGATACCCCCGAGATTAGTTAACGGCAAATTCAGCAATTTGCCACAGGCGGCGGAGCCGGGACTCGCGGGGCGGTAATCTTTGCACCGTTCACGGCCACGGCTACATCGTGATCCGTATTTACTCGGAAATCCAACTGGCCAAGTGTCTTTTTTTACTTGACGATGGTCGTCATCGTTATAGAATTGCATGATCTTACGCATGTACGAGATGCAAGCGTTTTCGCGTAAGGCACGATGGGCCCCGATCCCCGCGATGCTTGACTTTTGATCCTTGCCCTATCGTTCAGCGAACAGCGGTGAGATCGCCGATTATTCAAACATTTTGGCCGAGATAATTATCAAAGCTCGGAAATCTTGCCATCCAGGACGCGAAGTCCGGTAGGAGGACTTGTAAATGACGCAGCCTCTACAGCCAATTTCTCTGGCTGGCTCTCAACTCAGTGAGGTGCGCCACGTCTGCGCATTTTTCGCGAATGACGACGAAGAGTATCGGGTATTACTCCCCTTCATCCGTGAGGGGTTGTCCCGTGGGGACAAAACCGTGAACGTCGTCAATCCCGAGGCACGCGAGGACCATCTGCAGCGCCTGACTCAGGCCGGCATCGACTCAGCCGCTCCTCTCGAAAGCGGGCAGCTTCAGCTTCGGATCAAAACTGAAGTCTATCTGCGGGACGGACGATTCGATCAAGACCGGATGCTCGCGGCATTCGAAGAGATGGCGAATTCTGCCAGGACCGTGGAAGGATATCCCATGAGCCGTATCGTGTGCCGGATGGATTGGGCATCGGGAGATCAATCTCGTATTGATGACGTGATCGAGTTTGAATCGCGTGTGAATGAAGTTTGGCGCCGGTATAACGACGCCGTTATCTGCACTTACCACCTCGGGCAACTAAGCGGGGACGCTGTGATCGACATCATGCGGACGCACCCCATGGTGATTATTGGCGGGCATCTGCAACAGAACCCCTTTTTCACGCCTCCAGAGGAGTTTCTGCGCGATTTTCGCAGACGGCGATCTGGACGAACAAATCCCCAATAGCGGCGGCCCCTCATGCAAAAGCAATCATCAGATTCNNTCCCACGAGTCCCCGATCGAAGCGCTCAGGACTGCTCCACCGTATGGGACGAGCAATATCCGGGAGGAACTCCGGCAGGCACTGAATCAGTGGTCTGGAGAAGATCCGCAGCAATGGCCTGACTATGCACTTGATCATTTGGGAGGGCAGAAGGTTTCGTTTTTTCCCATCAGGCTGGGGATAGACGGCGCGCTCGGACTCATCGTGGCTGGGTCTCAGCGGCACGGCTTTCCGGAGCAAACCGAGAGCCTGGTGCTTGGAGTAGCTGCAAATCAGTTGGCTATCGGGCTGCAACACACACTGCGCCTGAATGAGCAGAAACAGATTACGAGTGAACTCGATCGGCGAGTTGAAGAACGGACGAGGGAGCTTTCCGAAGCAAACGAAGAGTTGCACCTGCAGGTTGGATTGCTGCAGCATCTTCCTGTATCTGCCTGGACGCTCAAGCNNGAGGATCGCGAAGCAGCATCGAGGGCCTTGTGGGACGGAGTACGTTCGGGAAAGGGTTTTGCTTTCGAAACCAGGTCTCTGCGCGCTATGGATGGGACCCATCGCTGGCATCTCCAGCAAGCCGTGGTCTTGCGCGATGC
>PMXH01000542.1 GCA_003165855.1 Acidobacteriaceae bacterium
CACCATCACATTCAATACGGTCTCGCAGACGGTGAACGGCGTGGTCACCACCAATCAAAATCTCATCGCGGTCACGGTCGCCGTGTCGTATACCAAAGCCGGCTGGCCCGCCCGTACCTACACCGTGAACGCGCTGATCTCCAGCTACCACTAAACACCGGCTAAAACCATGAAGATGCCCATCACAAAATCGCAACGCGGCTTCAGCCTTCTGGAACTGATGGTCGCCTCCATCATCGGACTCATCGTCATCATGGCGATGACCCAGCTGTTCCGCATGGGGATGAACGCCACCTTTACCGTCGCACAGCGCGCCGAGACCCAGCAGAACCTGCGAGCGGCCATCGAGTTGATGACCAAGGACCTCAGCATGGCGGGCGCCGGATTGCCTTCCGGTGGCCTGCAGTTGGCCAGCGCCGGCGGCAACTCGAAAGTCGCCTGCAACCAAGCCGGCACCTGCTATGTTCCCGCCGACACTTACCCGACTGGCAATTTCATGTATGGCATCCTGCCCGGCTTCGGTAACGGTGTGCAAAACGGTACCGTCATCGCCAGCGCTCCGGCAGCCGTGAACGACAGCATCACCTCGATCTATTGCGATTACAACTTTCCGCTGACCAATTTCACGTTTACGTTCCCCTCTACAACCACGGCTTCCGTGGCCGTGGTGAACGCCGCCGTGACCCCCAATAACATTCTTGCCCCGGGTGGCCTGAATGTGGGCGACCTGCTGCTGTTCCAGGTGACCACCGCGGGCAACGGCAAGACCGCCCAGGGTACCAGTGCCGCTCAAACCGCGGCGGTGGTCGCCGAAATCACCGGTCTCCCCAACAACGCCACCATCGATTTTAACGGCGCCGACGCACTCAATTTCAACCAGGCCGCCACTGCGGCCAACAGCCTGGCCTATACGATTACCAACCTGGGTCCCGCCTTAGGCGCGGGCAACCAGGTCACCGTCTGCCGGTTGAATGCCGTTACTTATTTCCTGCAGGTTCCTCCCGCCGGTGGAACCGTTCAAACTCCGCGCCTGATGCGCCAGGTCAACGGCCTCACCGCCGTGCCGGTGGCCGATAACATCATCAACGTGCAATTCAGCTATGACGTGATCAATTCCGTGGCCGGCACCATGAGTGCGAATCAATCGAATCCAGTCGGCGCTGGGCTTTCCCCCGCCCTCATTCAGAAGATCAACATGTGGGTTATGGGTGAAAGTTTGACTCAGGGAGGAAAACAATCCCAGAGCATGTATCTGGCGAGTTCGGTCGCCGCTCGCAACTTGAGTTTCTGCAACTCCTATAGCAGCACCACCACCGTTTGCCAATGATTGGCAAACCTGAAGTCCGGCTGTCTAAAGCTTTTGCTCTGATGTTGGAGGGGGAAAACATGGGGAAGAGTAAACGAGATTCGCGAGGCTTCACGCTCATCGCTGCGCTTCTGTTGACGCTTTTATTGTCGGCCTTGGCCGTAGGCCTGTTGTACATGGTCAACAATGAACAGCGCATGGGAGGCAACGACCTGGAAGGCAACCTCGCCTATTACGGCGCGGAGTCTGGCATCGAAAACCTGACTGCCCAGCTCTCGCAGTTGTACCAGTCCTCGCAGACACCGGATGCCGCCTCGATTACAGCGCTCACCGCCCCCGCCAATTATCCGACCGCCATTGCCGGCTCGAACATCACCAGCATGAACTATATCGAGAACATTACCTGGCCCAGTACCCAAAGCAGCGGGTTGCCCTGCCCGAACCTTCCCAACCCGTGCGGTTCCTGGGATATCGTCGGTTCCGGCCCAGACCAGGGAATGGTGGCAACTCTCATCCCCTTCAATCTACAAGTAACTGCCACCCGCGCTACCTCCGGAAACGAAGTGACCACCAACGCCGGCATCACTCCCACCGGCGCATCCGTGAACCTGACCCGCACCGTGGAAGTCGCTCTGCTTCCCGCCTTCGAGTTCGGTCTTTTTTGCGATGCCGACTGCGACTATTTCGCCGGTCCTAACTTCAACTTCGGAGGCCGAGTCCACGCCAACGGGAATCTGTTCATGGCCTCAGGCGCCGCACTCACCTTCACCGACAAGGTAGCTGCCGTCGGCCAAATTATTCTGGATCAACTCGAAAATGGTCACCCTACATCCAGCGGTTACGGCGGCAGCGTCTATGCGCCCAACGCTGCCGGCGGCTGTCCCGCTGCCCCAGGGTCCGGACCGGCCGCGAACTGCCCCCAACTCACATCCGGCAGTTGGACCGGCGGGTTTTACCCCGTTGCCGGCGTGGTAAACCCCGCATGGCCTGCTGCCGTCTCCGTGGGAACGTTCAAGAATTTCGTCATCAACGGAGCGACCGGCGCAACCAACTTGTCGTTGCCCTTCGTGAAGTCGTCCGTAGTTGGCCCGATCGACATCATTCGCAGGAAACAATCTACCGATAGCACGCTCCTGGCCAATTCGCGTCTCTATGGCGAGGCTGAGATCCGGATCCTGCTGGCCGACGACATTAGTCAACTCCACCCGGACCGTGGCGCCGGCATACTCGATGCTAACGACGTGCAGCTTACAGGCTCCTACGGCACCACGGCCGGAACCATGTACTATGCGATGGCCCAGACCGGTTCCAACAGCTGGACCGTGCCGTCCGTTGCTGGCTGCAGCAGCCCGTGGCCTCTGCTCGGGCAGGTCACCATGGCGACCCCTTGCAAAAGTACATGGCTGCGGGTGGAGTATCTCAACAACGCCGGCAACTGGATCGGGGTTACCCAGGAATGGCTGCAATACGGCTTCGGCCGTACGTACAATGTCTCGCCTAGCGTTCCCACGACAGCTGTAGGAGTCGCGGGAGCAAACCCGATCAGCCCCGCCATCCTTATCCTTCAGCAACTGCAAAGCGGCCTCCTGCCGGCGAACGCAACCGGTGGTGCGGGGACTGCATACAACTGGCTTCCCATCAATTTTTATGATTCGCGCGAAGGCGAACCCCGCGACACTCGGAGTTCCTACGCGACAAACAACTGCAGTACCTCGGGTGTGATGAACGCCGTCGAAGTGGATGTGGGCAACCTATGGCTCTGGCTGCAGAAGAAGGGTCTATACGGTGGAGGCAGCGGCGCCCTCGTCAACAACACCAATGAGAATGGCTACATCCTGTATTTCTCCGATCATCGCGGCATGCAACCCGATCCCGATGCCAACCGAACCGGTTTCTATAACAACTTCGTTGGCATCTCGGGGCTCGAGGATGTGGTGAATTCCTCCTCCTCCGTCGGTGTCCCGGACGGCGTGAAGGAACCAATCGTGTATTACACCTATTCACCGGAAGACGTGGATGGGAACGGGTTCCTTGACACCTTCGGAGAAAAATACCTGGGTGCGGGATTTGGCGTTTCAGGCGCGGCGATGTCCCAGCCTTACTACATTCCCGGCGTAACCGCTGGAATCGCTTGCACAACTACCGCCGCGAACAATATGGTGACCGGCCCCCGCCACGTACTGCGGTTGGTGGACGGTGGCATGAACGGTGCCGGGGTTAGCTATTTACCTCAGCCCATTGCTCCAGCGACCTACGGAAACGGATTCACCGTCGGTTCCGAAGAGCCGGTGTATGTTTGGGGAAACTACAACACAGGCCCCGCGGATCCCTACTGGCTCAGCCTCGGCGCCAACGCTACGACTCCGCACTCGGCGGCCGCGATCATCGCGGACGCGGTCACGCTGCTGTCGCCCGCATGGTCGGACGCTAACAGTTTTGCGAACCCGGCACTGGCGACCAACCGGAACGCGACCGATAGCTACTATCGCGTAGCCATCGCCGCCGGCAAGAGCATTCCCTTCCCCCAGCCAGCTTGGGGTGGACAGGACTTCGGCACCGATGGCGGCATGCACAACTTCCTTCGCTATCTCGAAGATCGCAGCAGCACCTCCGTCTACTACACCGGGTCGCAGATCAGCATGTACTATTCGCAATACGCTACGGGCACTTTCAAGTGCTGCAACTCCGTGTACGCTGCCCCGACGCGAAACTATTTCTTCGACACGCAATTCCTGAACCCGAACAATCTGCCTCCGGGGACACCGATGTTCCAGGACGTGGTGAGTTTGGGCTTCCACCAGAACTTCACGCCACAGTAAGTCATTAAGGTTGTCGTAACCAGCCCCGGTCCTGCTCCACGGACCGGGGCTTTTCATTTTTTGTACNNTTTTTGTACTATTCCCTCGGCTCCGCTTTTTCGCTTAGAGTCACGGGCTGGTATTGTTCGAGCATTCCAGACATCATCTATGAGCGTGCCTTCGCCATCGACGCCCCAGGATCAGCGGACCCAGGAAACGGATCGCCGGACATCGCGCTGGATCTGGGCGGCGTTCACAGCATGCGCCAGCGCCGCCGTCGGTCTGTTCTTCATTCCCGCCTTCATCATTCGTCCCTTCCGCTACCAGGCGCCTCATGCACTCTTACTGGCCATGGCCCTGCGCCAGCGCGCTCCGCTCGGCACACTGATTGCGGGTCTGGCCTGTCTGGTGTTCGCCTTCGTGCTGTGGAGAACCATTGGCCTGTGGCGCAAAGCTCTCCTCGCCATCACGCTGCTCGCCGTCACGTTTTCTGCTGTTATGGCGCGCCTCAATTATTTCGAGTGGATGTTCCATCCCGTCGCCGGCGCCCAGTTCGTAGCTCAAGCCGAGAGCAAGCTCGACCCTAAAGAAATGGTCATGGCGGTGCGCTTCGATAGCGACGCCCGCGCCTATCCCATCAGCCAGATGGCCTACCATCACGTGCTGAACGATGTGGTCGGAGGCGTACCGGTCGCGGTAACGTATTGAACGCTATGTCACACCGGTCTGGTGTGGACGCGAACGGTGAACGGAAGAGTGCTGCACTTTTATCTGGCCGGCATCAACAACCAGAACTTCCTCATGCGCGACAAGGAAACCGGAACCTGGTGGCAGCAGATCACCGGCAAGGCCATCTATGGCCCACTGCAAGGTGCCACGCTCGAACTTGTGCTCAGCGACGAACTCACCTTCGGTGAGTGGAGAACCGAATCCCCTTCCGGGCAGGTGCTAGCGCCCGTCGCCAAATACACGAAAGAGTACGACCCCAACTGGGAGCCTGACATAGCCAAGCTGCCGGTAGTCATCAGCTTTCCCGGCACCGAATTGAAGTCGCGCGATGTGGTCATCGGACTTACCATCGACGGAACCGCCCGCGCCTATCCCTGGGAAACTTTCGCCAAGCAGTCCCCAGTGATCGATCGCGTGAACGGCACGCCGCTGCTGCTAGTTTTAGGACCCGACGGAAAATCCTTTCGTGTTTTTATCAGCCGCATCGATGGCCACGACGCCGAGTTCTTTCTCCAGGGTGATGCCGCAGGCGATGCTAAACAGTGGGCGCTGCTCGATACCAGCACCGCCAGTCAGTGGAACTTCCAGGGCTGCGCCACCTCCGGGCCAGCACAGGGGAAATGTCTCGGCCGCATCCCCGCGCTCAAGGACTACTGGTTCGACTGGCGCAACTACCATCCCGACACCACCGTATACAAACGTTAGGACAAGCAATGAGGCCCCTGGGCAGTTGAGTGCGTGCTAAACTTTCGCCTCGGTCGATCTCCGGAGGCCGCATGTTCCGACTCGTGCTGGTATGGGTATCGTCGGTTGCGTTGTTGACCGTCGCCGCGATTGCGCAAAGTCCAGATGTTCCTGAGCCCGGCTCCATCGAGGCCATCGCGGGGGCTACGACCGATCCGCATTTTGTCTCACCCTGGGTTTCGTACATCCCCCAATCAGATATGGTTCCGTCTCCCGAGAAATTCCTCGGGCGCATCATGGGCGCTCCCGGAGAACTCTTGGGCACGGAGAAGGCCTACGCCTATGCCCATGCCCTGGCTGCTGCGAGCCCGCGAGTTCGCGTGTTCACAATCGGGCACAGTGAAGAAGGGCGCGAAATCCTCATGCTGGCGATCGCGGACGAGGCCGGCATCCGCGATCTCGATCGTCTAAAAGCCGCGACTGCAGACCTGGCGGATCCCCGCCGAACCGACCCAGCGGCGGCGGACAAGATCATCGCAACCTCGCGTCCTATTTATTACTTCAATGCCGCGCTGCATTCCGATGAGACGGGATCGACCGAAGCCATGCTCGAGCTTGCCTATCGTCTGGCCGTGTCGGAGCAGCCCATGATCCGGCGAATCCGCGAGCGTGTGGTCGTGTTGATCAATCCCATTTCCAATCCCGACGGGCGGGACAAGATGGTCGACTGGTTCTACCGCTATCTCAAGGGCAAGACGGACCGCAACACATTGCCTCGCCAGTCGCCCCCGTACTGGTCCAAGTACACCTTCGTTGACATCAACCGCGATACGCACCAGCAGACGCATGAAACCACAAAAGCCGTACACCGCATGTTTCATGAGTGGCATCCCACGGTAGTGCACGACCTGCACGAAGGCACGCCCCTGATGATGACCTGGAACGGCACCGGTCCATATAACCCGAACATTGATCCCATCACTTATACGGAGTTTCTTGAACTCAGCTTCCACGAAGTGCAGGCTCTCACCGCGATGGGGATGCCTGGCGTTTCGACGTGGAATTTTGGGGAGGCGTTCGCACACCTTTATCTGGATTCGGTGGCCATGAATCACAACAGCATTGGACGTGGCTACGAGACCTTCGGCAATGGTAGTGCGGAAACCGAGAAGCGAGCGGTTTCCGAATCCTCGGCAACCATGGAGTGGTACCGTCCTCTGCCGGCACCACGAGAGGTCACCTGGTCGGCTCGCGACAATCTCAACTACCAGGAAACCGGCGCTCTTGCGGCGCTGGACGAAACAGCAAGCCAATCCAAAGAAATGTTGCACAACTTCTACAAGAAGGGATGGGATTCGTGGCAAAAGGGTCTGACCCAGCCACCGTATGCGTTTCTGATTCCGGAAAATCAAGGAGATCCGGCGCGGGTGGCACAAATGATAGGACGGCTCATGGGCCAGCACATCGAAGTGGCCCGCGCGGAAAGCTCAATTCAAGTTAAGGAAGGCAGCTTTCCCGCTGGGACGTATGTCGTCCGCCTCGATCAGCCATACCGCAACTACGCAGTTGATCTGCTAACGCCACAGCATTACCCGAAGGATGGAAGCGCGCCCTACGACGACGTCTCCTGGGAACTCCCCGCTCACTATCATTTGCAGGCGATCCCCACCGCCGACGCGTCGATCCGCAACGCCGCTCTGACTCGATTGAGCGACCCGCCGCATGCTGTTGGCCGGGTAGTCGGCTCCGGACCCATTTATTTGCTCGAAGACACTGGACAGGAATCGTTACTTGCCGCTCGTTATCGTCTGTCCAATTTCGAGATTCAAATCGCGGAACGTGAGTTTGAAGATGGGGGAATGAAGTTTCCGGCCGGATCGTGGATTTTTCCCAATCAGCCTGGATTGCGCGAGGTCATTCTCGCCACCTCCGAGGAACTGGGCCTCGACTTTACCCAAGTTCCTACTGCACCGCAGGTACCGCAACACAATGCGAAAGCGCCGCGGATTGGCGTGTGGGTGCCGTGGGCTGACACCGACTCGATTGGGTGGATCCGCTACTCCCTGGATCAGCGGAAGGTTCCTTACACCTATCTGCGCGACGAAGATATTCGAGCGGGGAATCTGCGCTCGCGCATCGACGTCTTGCTTTACGGACATGTGGATCTGGAACTGGCTGAGCAAATTGAAGGTCTGCCGAAGATCTGGTCGCCCATGGCTTTCAAGAAGACGGATCGGACTCCCAGTTTCGGCACTCCGGCAGAGTCCGACGACATTACTGGAGGGATCGGCTACGAAGGGCTGGCGCAGATTCAACATTTCATCGCCGATGGCGGGCTGATGGTCACGCTCGGCAGCGGGAGCATGCTGGCGCTGGAAGGCGGACTGGTGCGCTTTGTCCGCCGATCTTCGGGAGGGGTTCCGCGTAGCACAGCGGGAGGTGGGGGTGCATCGTCCGCGGCCTCGCAACATGCAGCTACGCGAACGCCCGGATCTCACGTCCGGGTCACATTCGATCGTCCCGACCATCCCATTGGATACGGATATCCCGTGCACACTTACGTCTTCCGGCAGAACTTCCCGTTGTACGACGTTCCACGCCGCTGGCTCCGGATGGCCTATTGCACCACGTGTCTCGATGGTCCCGAAGACCGCAGCGGTGTGGTGATGGAATGGGGCGATTCCGATGGGAAGCCGTTCGTCGAAAGCGGCCAGGCATGGGGAGAAGAGAATCTGATCGGTCGACCTGCGATCTTAGACATGCCCGTGGGCAAAGGACACGTCGTCTCTTTCAACTTCAATCCGATGCACCGCGATTTAAATCGTGGGGATCAGCGCCTGCTTTGGAACGCCATCCTGAATTGGCAGGCAATCATTGTGGGTCAGCCGAGACCTGCCGCAACCGCGGAGCCGGCGCCGGAGCCCGAAGAGTGAAAGCGCGCGGCATCCCGAATCACGGTTGATCTACACTCTTGATCGGACAGCTGCAACTCGAGAAAGGCAAAGCAGATTCCTCACCAAAGAACGGTTCGGAATGACAAGAGTTGAGAACGGTTCGGAATGACAAGAGCTGAGAACGGTTCAAAATGACCACCTAATAAAGTGGAATGACAAGATGTAATGGGGGATTCATACGTGTCTGCCATTCATGCCATCTTTTGGGATGTGGGGGGAGTGCTGCTCACCAACGCCTGGGATCACGCCGAGCGCATGGCGGCGCTCGAAAAGTTTCATCTTAACGACGAAGAGTTTCACTCGCGGCACGAGATGGTGGTCTCGTCGTTTGAGCGGGGCAAGATTTCGCTCGACGAGTATCTGGAGCGGACCGTGTTTTACCGAAACCGTCCCTTCACCCGCGATGCGTTTCGAGATTACATGTTCTCGTTGTCGCAGCCGAAGCCGGAGGTTCTGGGCTTCGCGCGTGAGCTGGCGGATTCCGGCAAGTATTTTATGGGCACGATCAACAACGAATCCCGCGAGCTGAACTTGTTCCGCATCGAGAAGTACGGTTTGCGGGGAATCTTCCGTCTGTTTGTCAGCTCGTGCTTCGTGGGCCTGCGTAAGCCGGAGAGTGGCATTTACCGTTTGGCGCTTGAGACTACACAGGTCAATCCAGAAGAGTGCTGCTTCATCGACGATCGGGCGCTGAACCTGGAGTGCGCGGCGAAGATGGGCATGCGGACAATTCAGATGCAGACGTTGGAACAGCTGCGAGGAGAGTTGGAGAGGCTTGAGGTGAAGGCGTGAGAGAGCACGATAAGGAAGCGAGCCAAACGCGCGATTATTGCGTCGCAAAAAACGCGACGCTTCGCGCGGCTCGCCCAGATCCTTCGCGGCGCTAAGAACGCTTGCTCAGGATGACAATCAACTCCTAGCTTCTTCGCGGCTGTGGCTTTGCTGGCGCAGCAGGCTTCGGGATCTCGGATTCCGCGGCGGTCAGGGTCAAGTCGCTCGACCAGCATTCCGAGACCAGCTTCCAGTCTCCACCGCTCTGCTTGGCGAAGACCCAGAGATATTTGCCGCGCTCTTCGCGGCGTTTGCCGGCTGTGCCCGGAACCAGGGCGCTGTAGCGGCCGACTTCGTGAGCCAAATCGCCAACCACTTCTACGCGGAGGGGTTCGACCGCGACTTCTCCAAGACCGGCTTCGAGCGCGGAAAAAAAGAACTCGCGTACCGCCATCGCGCCGCGAATCGGAGGAAGGTTCGAGCGCAGCACCAGTGCGTCGGCGGCATAGAGTTCGATCAATTCATCGAGCTGGCGCGTATTGCAGGCCAAAACCCATTCCTGTGTGAGACGGCGGACCGCGGCCTCGCTGCGGCTCATGGGTTCACCCTTGGCGGCGGCGGCAACGCGCAGCCGGTCGGCTTCGCGCGCGCTCTCGGGAGCGTTGGTCCTTGGCGCTGCTGAGGCGGTTCCCTCTCCGCCCTGGAAATAATGGTGGTGGTAGTGGTGGTGGTAGTGATGTGTGCCTGCGGGAGCGCCCGTTGGAGGATGAACCTCTTCCGCAAGATCGGCCGCCGGTGGTGGAGTTTGAGTCAGTTCCCTGGCGAAATCCGGTAGTTCAAGAGGAGGTGACTCGAGAATGGGTGATTCAAGAATGGGTGATTCGACCTCCGGGGATTGATCCGGCGCTGCCCCCACGGGAAGTCCACACATGCCACAGAATTTGTTGCCCTCGCGATTGTGGTGTCCACAGACGCGGCACGCAGTAGAAGTGCCGGGAGTAGTTTGCGTCGCGGCGTCCTCCGCAGTTGTTTCCGAATCGGTTTCCATGGTGAGGCGCTGCATGGCTTGCAGAGCCGCGGCAATGGCTTCCTGGTTCGGCTTGGGCCGCCGCATTTCCGGATAAAGACGCTGGTAGATTTCGCCGAGGGCGGGATTGTGCGGGCCGATGCTCGGTGGCACGTTTTCTGAATCCGGCGCAGGGACGGCGCCGGATGGGCTGGCGAGTTTCTTGTCTCTCTCTCTATCCACCATTTGGACCGGGTGCCGAATGAGTCAGGCTAGTGGTTCATTCTAGCCCAAGCGGGCAGAATCTCAACGCCGTGAAAACTCGATCTTACCTTCCGCTTCGGTGGGGACGCCGTTGCAGGTGGCAGGGCGATAGCGCCAGGCGCGAACGGTTTGCAGGACGTTGCGGTCGCCTACGGTGCCCACACTCTGCAAGATGAGTGGACTATGCACGCGGCCGTCGGCGCCGATGATAAAGCTGACCTTTACCTTCATGCCGGCAACTGCAGGAACTATCAAGGGATCGGGTGTGGTCAAAGCTTGGGGCGGCTGAGTGTCTTCACAGCGTGCGCGCGCGCTCACATGCGGCACATCGCTGAACTCGGTGGCGCGGGTGGGAGTCTTCCAGACTCGACGTTCGCGCTCCGTCAAAACCCCCTGACGCAGCTGCGGAGAGGCAGCTTGCACAGAAGCGGCGGCAGGAACACCGAGGATCAGAAACCACGGCCAGAAGCTACGAAACATGTGGTGGAACTCTCCCATTCGAGTGGGGGGTTGCTCCCTTATGACTTCTATCGGCAAGTGGGGGGCCAGGTGCAGCGCTATAGTACACGTTTTGTTATCAGTTAGTTACGCGAGATCTTCGACGGTATGCGTACGCTCGAAGTGAAGGCAATTGCACACCTCATACCCTGGGAGACCAAAGATTGCCGCATGACGTTCCCGGTCGCGATGGGGCATCGCGTGATCATCATCGATTGGCTGGTGCTCGCAGCGTAAGGAGCGTGATCTCGGGTGGACAATTCAAGCGTGCCGGCACCCCGACTGTTCCCAAGCCTGCATTGGTGTAAAGCATCAGCGGACCTACATGGTAGATTCCCAGCACGTACTTCTTCGCCATTTTGGGCAAGTAAAGAGGAGGCAGGAGCGGAATTCTAACCTGGCCTCCGTGAGAGTGCCCGGAAAGCTGCAGGTCGATGGGAAACCGTGAGGCTTCATCGGCGAAGTCTGGTTCGTGAGCCAGCAGAATGACGGCTTCATTGGCGGGGACACGGCGCAACGTCTCCGACAAATCGGCGGTCCCACCTAACGCATCGTTTACGCCAGCGAGCCAGAAGCGTGCGCCATCGTGCTCGATTGCTTCGGACTGGTTCGCCAGGACGTGGATGTCCTCGGCCTGGAGTACACGCGTGACGTGTTTGCGGTCTGTGTCTTCATCGTGATTTCCCATGACAGCCCAGAGGTCGTGCGGCGCGGTCATCTGCCGCAGGAGGCGAGCACAGGGGTCGGCCGCAAACGCCGCTTTTTTGCGGCTTCCGAACAGGGGCACAGAAACGAAGTCCCCCGTCAGCACAATCAGATCAGGATGAAGGCCGTTGACCATGGCGATGGCGGCATGCAGCGGATGCACAGAAAAATACGGGTCGTAATGGAAGTCGCTGAGCAAGGCGATGGTGAAGCCGTTCAGGCGTTCGGGCCAGCGCGGCAGAAAAAAGTCCTGGCGAACAATGCGCGGACGGTTTGGTTCCAGCAGGATGGCGTCGCCCGCAATCGCGACCGTCCCGGCAGCGGCGGCCCAACGAAGAAACTTACGTCTTGTGGTTGGAAGAGGAGACAAGCGGACTTAGTCTGTGGGCATCGATGACATGCGCACCTCCAGAATAACCGAACGGAGGGATTGATGTATGAGCGGCGAGATTCCGGGGAGCTGGTGGATAAACCTCAGTCCCCCCGGCAACCTTCCGCTGGCCAGATGAGTGGGATCAGAAACTAAAGGTGGCTTGCAAGTCGATGCGGCGAACGGCCGAACCAGTGGAGAACGGGCCGCCCTGAAGCCCGTTCGGCGAATCGAAGAATTGCGAAACGGTGCCTGTTTCCGTCGAGTTCAGGATGCCGCTGGGATTCCCCAGGTTGACTTTGTTGAACGCGTTGCGCACCGACGCGCCAAGCGTGAGATTGTATCGGCGGTCACTGCCGCTCGATATCCCCATCGGACCGCCGCCGCCGAAAAGGGGACCGCGAGGCCCACCCCCTCCTCGAGATCCGCCTGGACCCCCGGGTCCGCCTCCTTGGCCCGGAGTGGTGCTTTTCACCTTGGGACCAAAGCCGAAAGTCTTAGTGAGGCGCAGATTCACGGTGGCGTGCGCCGGGCCGGTTCCGTAGTTAATGGGAACCAGCTTCTCTTCCGTGGAGGGGAGTGCGTCCAGGAACGTGCCCAACGGAGTACAGAAGGTTGGAGTCGTGGTGCCGGTTACAGTGCCGGGATTGGGGCAAGTCGCCGTGGAAACGAGAACGGGACGATCATTGAATTGGGAATCGCCGTTCAGGTCATCGGCGGTAACGATATTAAAGGGAGAGCCGGAACTGACGATCATGAATGGGCTAAGGCGGAAAGTATAAGGCAAGGCAAACGAACCACCCACGATCAGACGGTGGCGCGTGTCGAACGAGGCGCGACCATAGTCCTGACTGATGTTGTAGGAGTTGGAAGCGAAACTGGAGACTCCGGAAGTATCGCTGTTGGCATAGTTCAGGGTGTAGAAGCCGAAGAGCTGGACCTTCGAACCGACTTTGATGTTCGTGTTGGCGATGAGCTGGTTCTGCTTGAAATTGCCTTCCGAGACGTACTGGTAGATGTTCCCTGCGTTCGGGTTGGGGCGCATCAGGGTAGCGGGATCAGGCGCATTGGCATTGATGCTGAGGAGTTGATCAAAACCACGAGAGTTCAAATACGTGACCGCTGCGGTCGCCGACTTGTTGATCTGCCGTTCGACGCTGACCGCCGACTGCAGCGTGTAAGGCGAGTGCAGCGTGGGGCTGATTTGATAGATGGTGGAAGTGCTGGTGGCGGCGGACAGACTGCAGTTCGTGGCAATGGGAAAGCACGTAGGATTGTTGATGACGTATTCGGTTTGAATCTCACCGTTTAAGCGCTCTGCCTGCAAGATCTGCGACTCCTGGAAGCGGTCGTAAAATATGCCGGTGCCACCACGAATTACAACTTTCGGAGGCGCGCTCCGGCCACCAACGCCCCAGGCGAATCCCAGACGCGGCGCCCAATCGTCGTGGTCGTGAATGCCATCCTCCGTCTCGAAGCGCAATCCCAGGCTGAGCGTGATGTTGGGCCGCAGGCGCCAATCGTCCTGCGCGTAAAGGCCAGCGTCGACGTTGGTGATTGACGCGGGAGTAGTGCCGGTGGTGATCAAAAGCTGGGTGGCATAGGGAGTGCCTCCGCTTTGTATCTCCTGTTGCGCGTAAAGATACGAGATGGGGCAAGGCGGATTCGGATTGGGGTGTGTCACCGGGTCGACTGAGCAATTCGCTGGAGTATCTGTTGAGCCGTCGAGCGACGAAAACGTGAACGCTCCGTTGAAGCCCGCATTCGAGCTGTTCACGTCACGGACGGCGCGCAGGCGTCCTCCGAACTTGATGGTGTGATTGCCGTGAATGATCGAGGTGTAGTTCTGCAACTCATAGCGGTCCGCATGGTCACCAGTTGTGCCGCCGTTGCTGCCGCCGCCGTTGAATCCACCCGGAACGTCGATCGTGGGATCGGTGCTGATTGCGATCTGACTGCTGATGTCGCGGAGATACTGGAAGTGGGTCTCGTTGACGATCTTGGCTCCGAAGATTTGCGTATCGCTAACTTGCAGCGTTTGCTCGGTGGAGACCGTGTTGTCGCCTTGGGAAGCCAGGCTAAAGGCGCCCACACCATCGTTGGTTTCGGTGTCGCGATAATACTGGTAACGCGCGCTGAAGGTGTTGTTCTTGCTGAGCTGGTAGTCGAGACGCGGGCTGATGTTGGTGCGTCCCCTGGGATTCGGAATCGCACCGAGAACTGCTATCTGATCAAGGGTGGTCGGATCGAGCGTGTTGGCGTCGATGAGAGCGATTTGGTTGATATTGCGCCGCTCGGCATTAAAGAAGAAAGAAGAGTTCTTGTTAATCGGGCCGCCGACGTTTCCGCTGTACTGCGTAGACTCATAACCTGGCTGCGGGCCACCGAAGGGGCTGGGCGAGTTGAAGGTGGAGTCGTTTCCGCTTACGTAGAGCTGGCCATGAAATTTGTCGGTGCCGGGCTTGGTGAAGACCTCAATGCGACCGTAACCCAGCTTGTCATATTCGGAGGAGAAAGGGTTCTGATTAATCCGAATTTCACGAATCGACGCTTTCGGCGGAAGCTCACCCGCGGTGAAACCGTCGATATACATTTGTCCGCCATTAGGGCCGGCGGAAGGACCGGCCAGAGCCTGCAAGTCCGTAAGCAATTCGTCGGGATCGTCAGGCAAGGCTTCCAACTCTTTACCTGAGATGGTGATGGCTCCCGCGTTGTTAGCGGGATTGACGTCGACGGTCGGCGCTGTGTCCGAGACCTGAATCTTCATCTGCTCCACTTCGATGGCCATGGCGACGTTCAAGCGCAGCGGCTGATCGACCGTGATTACTACGTTGTCGTTTTCGTAGAGGGCGAATCCCTGCGCAATAATGTTCAGTGTGTACTGGCCCGCGGCCAGCCCCTTAAACTCATACAGACCCTGTCCGTTGGTTTGGGTTTTGATGGGCGTAGAGGAAGCGGCCGCTGGCGTGAGAACGACGTTGGCATTGGCAATTGCCGCGCCCGATGGGTCGACTACCTGCCCCCGCAAAATGCCTGAAGTCGTCGGCACAATCTGCCCGGCGGCTGTCTGGGATACCGCGAGCGTCGCTGACAAGTGCAACGAAAGAAAGATGAGTATGAAACAGAAATACTTCCGCACCGTCATCCAATATTCCATTCTGTGATAAGAGTCTTCGATATAAATATTCGATGCAGCATCCGGTCGAGAGGAAAGCAAATGCTATTGCTATGGACCTCCAGAATCGCCGGAGGGCGCGCCCATGGTCCAGGGCGCAAGCATCATGGCACTGCTGGCACCGGGAGCAGCCTGCAGAATCGGTTCTACGCCGCTAACCAGGGTGATCACCGTGCCTACGCCGGCGGTACCCTCGGTCGAGAGAATGATGACTGCGTCGCCTTTATGCACGTCCGCCAGTGAAGCGGCGGGCAAGCGGCTGAGCATCTGCTGAAAATCGGGAGCGCCGCCGGGACGCCCGCCCGCTCCGTTTCCTGCAGGCGCTGCTCCACTGGGAGGACCGGTTGCTGGAGTCGCGGTTTGGCCGTTGTTTGCGGAGCCACCATTGGCTGAAGCGGTGTTTGCGGAACCGCTGCTAGATGCGGCCCCGGGCGTCGCTCCGCCAGCCGCTCCCTTCAAGCGCATGGCAATCCGCTGCGCCATCTCAGGTGCCAAGCGGCGAAGTTGCGAGTCGGCTGTCACTTTGACGAGCACTGATTTTTTCGACAACAAATCCTGAACGCTGAGGGTTGACGAACTTGCATCGATTGAGCTGACAATGCCGGCAACATTGCGGAACGACCCGGAAACAATCTCTTCGGCCGCCACTTCGCTTCCATCGGCGTTNNCGCTTCTGCCAGTCTTGCAGATCCTGCTGATGCCGGGCTTCGAGGTCAGAGTGCGTCATCACCACAACGGTGGAGGCCACAAGCGACAAATTATCTTCAGCGGGTTTGCCGCCCACCAAGATCCGATCGCCGACCTGAAGGTCCTGCAGTTGGATGGGCGCGGCGTTCTTCAGATCCTTCTCGCCCGGGGCGATGCGAAGAATGCGGGTAGTGGCCTGTACCGTGATGCTCACGTCAGGGCCGGAGTCCGGCCTCAGCGTGATCACTGTACCGTTGATGACTTTAATGGCGCCGATGCGCCGACTGACGCCACTTGGAGCGGCGGACGGCGCGGCTTGTTGGCCGGAGGGCGTAGCGTAGCAGCAAGGCACCAAATGGATGCCGGATGCGCTTGCGGCACACAGTGCGATCGCCAGAAACCGATTTGCGCTCATTACGCCTTTCCTTCACCTATTTACTCACAAGTACTAATCTACATCGGCGCATCGCCCAGGACCGCAGGATTTACAAAGTTTTACTTCAAGATGAGAGGGCTCTCACAAGCCCCGCGGAAAGGGCAAGCGGCTGGAGGAGAGAATGACCGAGCGTTCACGACGCGATTATTCCGCGATCAGCAAGTTCTCCGCGAACGGCCACTGCTCATCAATCCATTGCACGTCGCAGCGGAATCCGGCGGTGCGCGCCATTTCAAATACTTCCGCGGGAGAGTACTTGTGGCTGCTTTCGGTCCAGAGGGTTTCGCCTTCGAGAAACTCGACCGAAAGCTCGGCACCTCTAATATTGACGGTCTGGCCGCACATGGCACGAAGATGCATCTCGACGCTACGGGCCTGGTGATTGATTCTTGCTACATGCTCAAACTGTGCAAGATCGAAATCGGCGTCCAGTTCGTGATTGATGCGAGCCAGCAGGTTCAAGTTGAACGCTGCGGTTACCCCCAGTTGATCGTCATAGGCTGCGAGGAGTTGGACGCTGGATTTCTCCAGATCAGTTCCGAGCAGAAGTGAATCTCCGGGCTCAAGAATGCGGCGGACCTCAGTCAGAAACTTAATGCCTGCCGGCCGGTCGAAGTTGCCAATGGTGCTCCCCAGGAACAAAACGAGAAGATGCTGGCCCGGCGAGCGGTGCGCGGCGACTTCGAGCAGTCCGTCGAGGTACTCGCGTTCGAAACCCAGGATGCTGATGGAATCGATGTCGCTGAGTTCGCGTTCGCACATGGCGAGGGCAGACGGAGAAATCTCGATGGGATAGTAGGCAGTGCGCTGGCGGCGGCAGAGAGCCTCGAGGATGTGGCGGGTCTTCCGGCCGCTACCACTGCCGAGTTCGGCGACGGCGACTGGGGTAGCGAGGCGCTCTACGATGTCGCGAGCGTGCCGCCGCAGCAGGCGTTCATCAGCGCGAGTGAGGCCGTACTCCGGAAGGTGGCTAATCACTTCAAACAATGCGGAGCCAACATCGTCATACAAGTATTTCGAAGGGAGTTCCTTTTGGCCCGGCTTGGTGAGCCCGGCGCGCACGTCCGCTGCGAATTCATAAGTCGTTTTCGGAGTGATGGTTTGAACCAGCATATTGGCGACTCCTTTGTCGATCAGAACCCAGAGATTGACGAAGTGACGATCAGCGGCTTACGCAGCGAAATCCGGTGTAGATAAATTGATAGTGCGCCTGGAACCAGTTGCGGAACGTGCGCCGCAACATGCACGCAGCAGTGCGAGCCGATCCGCCTTTCATTACAAAATGCTTGCCATCGAAGAAATCGGCGGAATAGCCGCGGTAGAAGGGGAACGGCTCAAACCCGGGGAACGGGGCAAACTCTGTCGACGTCCACTCCCAGCCGTTTCCCAGCAGACCGTGAACCCCAAAGGTGCTTTGGCCCTCCGGAAACGCATTTACCGGCACTGGACTCCAACGGGCGAAATCAAAGTTGCCGAATCTCGCGGGTGCTTCCCTTCCCCTTGCTTCTCCACTCCATGATTCCCCACCCCATGCTTCTCCACCCCACGGATAAGCCAGTTCCTCTCCGCCCGGAGTGCCGTATGCCGCTCTCTGCCACTCGGCTTCAGTGGGCAACCGCTTCCCGGCCCAGTTGGCATAGGCTTTGGCTTCCGCCTGACTCACGTAGACTGGCCAGTTCGCCGGCAGCGGCACGTCCTCGAACATGGTGCGATAGAGCCACTGTTCGCCATCCTGCTTCCAGAAAGCCGGATGCGAGATTCCCTGTTGTGATTTCCATTTCCAGTCGTCTCCACTCCAGAACGCGGGCGTTTCGTAGCCCCCGGCCGCAATGAACTCGAGATACTGACGGTTCGTGACCTTGTACTGATCGATGGCAAACGCCGAAACGTTGACGGTGTGGGCTTCAAACTCGTTGTCCCATCCGAAAACATTGGCACGCGGGAGCCCGAGTGTAACCGCACCCGCGGGAATCTCGACGCTGCGATGAGCCACCGGCGCAGCATCAAAGTCGAGAGCTTCAGCCTGTCGAACCTTCCGATCCAGCGGCAACTGATGCAGCATGTAGGCTAGCGTTTCCGCGTGCATGAGCCGGTGCTCAATAGCCACGTTGAGCAAAGTGCTGAGGGGAAAACCATCGCTCGCAGGAAGTTGAGGATCGGCAAGTGCGTCGGCGAGTTTCTCGTCCAGAATAGATCGTATTTTTCTAACGTATTCCTGCACTGCGGCGATCGACGGCCATTCCGAAGGCTGATCGGTGGGCAGCCCTCCGCCAACCGGATCGATGCCAAATGCAAATAGCCGGTCGAACTCAGGATGAAAGCTCTTCAGTCCAAGAACGCGTTCGTGGAACAGGTTCCAATCGAAAGCTTCGAGATGCCCGACATAGAAGATGATGCGATGACGTTCGGCAATGGGCCGATCGTAGAGAGAATCGGGCCTGACCAGGGCGAAGAGGGCGTCGCTCTGACAACGGGCGTCGCTGAGTTGCGCACTCAGTTCGTGTCGGATATCACTCTGCGTGGCAAGCATTCAGGCCTCCTGCTTCGTGGTGTGGGCGGACGAAAAACGAGCGGCGACGGGCGCAACCAAATCAGTGGCTAGGATTCTATGCTTCCCGGTCGCCCGAGTACCATAGGGTAATGCCCCTACCGGTATTTCACGTGGACGCCTTCAGCGCCAAGCCCTTCGCGGGCAATCCGGCCGCTGTATGCCCTCTCGCAGCGTGGTTAGATGACGACTTGCTGCGTGCGGTCGCAGCCGAAAACAATCTTTCGGAGACCGCTTACCTCGTTACGCGAGGCGATCACTATGAGCTGCGCTGGTTCACACCTCGTTGTGAAGTGAAGCTGTGCGGCCATGCGACGCTGGCTTCCGCATTCGTCGTGCTTCAAATTCTCGAAACGAAGCGTGATTCAGTGCGGTTTGAGACGCGCTTCAGCGGTGCGCTTATGGTTTCCCGCGACGGCGATTTGTTCGCCATGGATTTTCCCGCACTGCCTCCCTGGACCTGCGCAGACCCTCCTGCACCGTTGATTGAAGGGTTGGGGAAAGCTCCCAGCGTGGTTGTGCAAATCGAGGACAACTACTTCGCGGTGTATGAGCGCGAGGAAGATGTGCGATGCATTCGTCCGGATTTTCAGTTGCTGGAAAAGCTTCATCCCGCGGGAGTCGCGATCACGGCTCCGGGCGACGATGCCGACTTTGTGTCCCGCTACTTCGCACCTAGCTACGGCATTCCGGAAGATCCGGTGACCGGCTCGACTCACTGCTCGCTGGCGCCGTATTGGGCTCAGCGGCTGGGCAAGACTAACTTGCACGCGCGTCAGCTTTCGGAGCGCGGCGGAGAATTGTGGTGCGAGGTCAAGGGAGAACGAGTGATTCTCAAGGGGAATGCCGGGCTTACATTGCAGGGCGAGTTGCTGATCCCTTAGTGGACCAATCCCTTTCTCCGGAGAAATTCGTGAGCGACATCCTTCACATCGCGATGCTGGGCATCGAGAGCGTAATTCAGTTGCTGCATCTCCTGATCGGAAATCTTCCCGCCTAACTCGGCAATCGCCTGGGCAACTTCAGGATGCTGTTGCAGGCTTTGCTGGCGAATCACCGCGACCGCTTCGTAGGGAGGAAAATAGCGGCGGTCATCTTCGAGCACAACGAAATTCAGCGCTGGAATCAGCCCATCGGTGGCATTGCCGGCTGCGATGTCGATCTGATGGTCTTTTAATGCCGGGGCAAGCAAGCCCAGATCCATGATGCGAGGCGGTGCCGCAAAGTGCAAGCCGTAAGCGGCAGCCAAACCGGCGTAGCCGTCAGGACGCTCCATAAATTCATAGCCAAATCCCGCCCGCCATTGCGGAGCGAATGCGGCCGCCTCCGATAGCGTTTTGAGATTCAGGCGGCGCGCGTCGTCGCCACGAATCTCCATCGCAAACGTGTCGTTGAAGCCGAAGGGCGGCCCTAGCGTCAGGCCAAGCCGCGTTTCATATTCGCTCTTGACCCGCTGGTAGACCTCAGCCTTATCGCCTCCAACTTTCTCCTTGAGGATGGCGGTTAAGGCGGTGCCCGTGTATTCGGGGTAAACGTCGATGCGTCCGGAGAGCATCGCTTGCTGGCAGATGTAAGTTCCCGCGAGATAGAAGCGGCGCTCCACCTTCATCTGCGAGTGCGCTTCAATCTGCTGCGCCAGCAGTTCGCCGAGGATCAGCGATTCGGTGAAGTTCTTCGAGCCAACCACAATGCGGCCGGAATGCGAAGGCGCACACGCGGACATTAGAGTGGCGAGGATCAAGCAGACAAAGACGCAGAACCGCGCTTCGATAGCGACGCGACGCCGTCCCTGACGATCCTGTTTCATTGTGGCCGCAAACGCCTCTCCACCCAACCCAGGCCGAAATCCGCCGACAAGGCCAGAACCGCCGCGGGGATGGCTCCGGCCAGAATGAGCTGATTGTTCACCATGGCGAGACCGCGAAAGATAAACTCGCCCAGGCCTCCGGCGCCGATTGCGGCGGCAATGGTGGCCAGTCCTACTGCNNTAGGTGTTGCGAATCACAGGCAGCAGCGCGTAGAGAGTCAGCGCCAGAATCGCCAGGCGATCGGCACGATCCCCGAGCCAGGGTACCGGCAGCAAGAAGCCAAAAAGCGCGAGACTTGGAATTGTCTGAATGATGTTCGCAGCTCCCAGCACAGGCTTATTCCAACCCGGCCAGTGCGCGCTCAGTATCCCGAGCGGTATGCCAATCAGCACCGCGAACAGCGTAGAGACTCCTACCAGCCAGAGATGCTCCAGCGTGAGTTCCAGAACCTGTTCGTGGTTCTGCAACATGAAGTGAAAAATGTTCATGACGCGCCTCGATTTGCTGCTGAACCCGGTCCGTCTCCGAAGGCTTGCACATATGCGGCGGCCAACGGGTCACTGGATCGCAGGAAATCCTCGGGAGGAAGAACCGTGACGAGCTTGCCGGCTTCCATGAGCGCGATGCGCGAACCGAGACGCAGCGCTTCGCGCAAGTCGTGCGTCACGAAGACGACCGTCTTCTTCAGCCGCTGCTGAAGTGAGAGAAACTCGCGCTGCAGTTGGTCACGGGTGAGCGCATCGAGCGCACCGAAGGGTTCGTCCATCAGCAGAATCGCCGGGTCGGCTGCCAGAGCCCGCGCAACTCCTACTCGCTGTCTCTGTCCGCCCGAGAGTTGGTGCGGATAACGCGCAGCTAGTTGCGGCTCGAGCCCGACCATCCGCAACAATTCCTCGATACGCCGATGAATCCGTTCGGCTGGCCAGCCCTCGATTCTCGGAACAATGCCAATGTTTCTCTCCACCGTGAAATGCGGGAACAAACCCACATCCTGGATCACATAGCCGATGCTGCGGCGCAAACGAATCACGTCACTTTCGGCGGTGCGCACGCCATTCACACGCACTTCCCCGCCGCTCGGCGTCAACAGCCGGTTGACCAGTTTCAGCGTGGTAGTTTTTCCCGATCCGCTGCGCCCGAGCAAAATCAGAGTCTCGCCGCGTTGCACCTCCAGATTCAGGCCTTGAAGAAGCGGTTGGCCGTTGGGCAGCGCATAGGCAACGTCGCGAAACTCAATCACTGGGTCGTTGGCGGGAGTTCGTTCCATGTTCGTTCAAGATATCTTCTGCTCACCCATCACCGTCAAACCGTGTTTGCCAAGCATACCGGAGTTCGCAAGCCGGGCGCAGAGCGGCAGGCCGTCGGTCCCAAGTTACTCTGGTGCGACCTGCACCCTGAGAGCTAATAGACGCTGTGGCTCCCTGCCGCTACCATCTTGGTAGACATTGCGGAAATTTAGTCCGGGTATGAGTGTGTCCGTTCTACACAATTTTCTTTGCTGGGTGATGGTCATCCTGTGTCCTCTGTCGCTCGCGGCGGCAGACACGGGCTCCGCTATCTTGCATAGCAATGGTGGAGTTTCCGTAAACGGTACCGAGGTGGCGGACTCCACCGCCGTCTTTCCCGGCGATGTGCTTGAAACCAAGCCAGGCTTCGTCGCCAATCTCGACGCTGAAGGTTCGTCTGTCCTGATTCAAGGGGAATCCATCGTGGAGTTCCAGGACAATGCCCTCAGGCTGGAGCACGGAAGCGTTTCTGTGAGCACCTCCACGGCGATGAGCGTACACGTGAATTGCCTAAAGGTTGAGCCCGTCTCCAATGACCGGACGCAATACGATGTAACGGACGTGAGCGGAAAGGTCGAAGTGGCGGCCCACAAGAACGACGTGAAGATCACGCAAGGCGGCGCTCTCGGAAAGGCATCGAAAGAGGGCAACTCATCTCAATCCGGCACGGTGCATGAGGGACAGCGGGCAACGCGCGACGAATCGACAGCCTGTGGAGCCGCACCCCGGCCCGGTGAAGCCAGTAATCCCCTGAACACAAAGTGGATCGAGATCGGCGGCGGCGCCGGTGCCGGAGTTCTGGTTCTCTGCCTGCTTCTGTGCAGAAGTTCAGGTTCCAGCAGTGTAAGCCCTTCTCAGCCATAAGTGGCCGGCGTTGCATCGCGGTGTCAATCTTCCCTTCGATTCTGTGGACAATCTTCCCGGACCTTCGGTGCTTTCCGACGCTCTAAACCTGAGCAGAATCTACAAAGGGGGCGTATACTAGAGATCTTGACCTCGAAGACACCCTAGAACAGCACGTTGCGCCTTCGCGATTGAGAAATTCCCTGAAAGGCGAGTGACGTGTCGAACCTGAGAGCCTCTGGAAGTCAGTTCTTTCAATCCCAAGATATCGATTTCAAGGAACGGCCGTGCGCTCTGGCCGATTCGACGATCCGCTCGTAGCAGGGATTTCCAATGTGCCCGTGGATACATGCGGGAGCAGGAATCTCGGCACCGAATCTCGCAGTATCGGGGCTCGCATACAGCAAGCCCGGAAGGCAGGAGAGAATAATGTCAGGAGTCAACGGCGACAAAGCGAGGTTTAACCGGCGGCGCAGGCATAAGATCAGTCGCCGTCAAAGCCGGGAAAAAATGTTGAAGGTCCTGGCTGAGAAGCATTTGGTCGCTCCGGCAGCGCAGGTCAATCTTAAGGAAAACGTAGCATGACCACACCCGTCCTCACATTGCCGCCCCCCAATCCGGATGTCAGTTCCGCGAAGAAAAAGCGCGTGCTCCTGCTGGACACGTCGCAGACGAAACGCGACTTGCGGGCCGACGTGATGAGGAAGCTCGGCATCGACGTGGATTGTGCGGCAGACGTTCTCGAGGCACGCTGCTGGTGGCGGGCCGATTTGTACAATCTGGTGCTCATCAATGTGGCCGGGGAAGCGGATAGCCGCGACAAGTTTTGCACGGACCTGCGCAGTGCGACGCCTCCGCAGAGGATTGCCTTCTTCGTGGGCGGCCCCGAGTATCTCGCCGCCGCTCCGCATTCTGACGCAGCGCCCGCGGAGGCGGACGCAGACGCACTCCACAAGGAGATGGTTGCAGCACTGCTCGCTCAGGCCTCGGGAAGCTCATCGCAGCGGTGGGGAATACTGGAAGCTTGCAAGAAAATTTCCAGCGTCCGCTCGGTCAGCGAAGCTCGTTCGCGCGCCATACGAGAAACACCCCGGCCTTCCCGCTGGGCGGAAGCGATCGAACAGCATTCCGCACCCGAAGCCACCAACCCTCGGCCTTTATTTACAACATTTGCAACCGAATCAGCTCAACCCCTGGCAACAACTGAAACAGAGAGAGAAGAACTCCTATGAAGAACCTTTATGTCGGCAACTTACCTCACAGCACCACGGAACCAGAACTGCGCGGGTTGTTTGAAGCGCATGGCGCAGTCGAGAAAGTCAGCATCGTCACGGACCGCGAAACCGGCCGCGCCCGAGGCTTTGCCTTTGTCGAAATGACCAACGCGGGGGAAGCCGACAAGGCAGTCGCGGCGTTGAATGGAACAGAGCTTGGCGGGCGCGCGCTGAAGATCAACGAAGCTAAACCGAAAACCGATGCGCCGCGCGGCGGTGGCGGCGGCGGCGGAAAGCGCTTTGGGGGCGGTGGGGGCGGCGGCAGCCGCGACGACTACCAGGGTCACGCGCGCCAGCCCCGAGAACCCCGCTGGTAACGGCGTACCATCCACGCGGGTGAGTTCAAGGGCACGGACTGGCGATTTCGCCAGGGAAGGTTGGTTCGGTCCGCCCCCGCTTGAGGTCCGAACTTGGCCGAAGCGCAAGAGTGGCAGCCGCTGCTGACATNNAAACGCCAGAAAGAACACACGCGCCAGCAGAAACAGCGCGACAAGGCCGAACGCCGAACCCAGCGCAAAACCGAGGAACCATTAGGGACATCGAGCGATTCGAACGAGCTGGACTTGGACGAATTGCAAAGACATGCCGCCGAACAAGCAGCGCTATTCCAGATCGGCGTCGACGACGCCGATATTTCCAGTATTCCCCGCGAACACGGTCCGGAAAAGACTGAGTCGTAGCGGTTCAGCTAAGCGGGCGTACAAACAAGTCGGTCCAAAAAAGTTGGGGCGCGTCTTTAGGA
>PMXH01000256.1 GCA_003165855.1 Acidobacteriaceae bacterium
ACGGCAAGGGGCGCGTTGGTCGATTGCATCCGCACAAAGGTGGAAAGTGGAACTGGAGTTCCACTGGTAGTTGCCGTGGCTGCGTTGGCTGAAGGTGCGCCGGAATTCGGTATCGTGCTGCTCGGACGCACGTAGACGTCATTCATCGCATCGGGCGTCCTGGCGAAGCTGGGCAGAACTTCGAGCACCACGTGGTACTGGTTCAATTGCGTAAAGATGATGGAAACCTGCCGCTGGCCGAAGGCGTCATAGAGGGTATTGTCGATAGCCTGGGGAAGGATTCCCAGCCGCGACGCGGTGTCGCGGTCGATCGTGAGAGTTGTCCTGAGCCCGCCGTTGAGTTGGTCGGTGGCAATATCGTTCAATACCGGAGACGCCCGCAGCTTCTCGACGAGCTTCGGCGTCCACAGCGCCAGTTCCTGCGCGTCCGCATCTTCAATCGAGTATTGAAACTGNNGGCTTTAAGTTGATCTGAATGCGGCCGCTGTTGGGAGTGGTGTTCGTACCGTCCACGCCAATAAAAGAGGACAGACTCTCCACATCTTTGTCTTTGAGAATTACCTTCGCCAGTTCCTGCTGGCGCTGCGACATCGCGTCAAACGAAATATTGTCCGGAGCTTCCGAAATTCCCAGAATCACGCCTGTGTCCTGCACCGGGAAGAACCCTTTGGGCACAACCACGTAGAGAACCAGCGTGAGAACCAGGGTTCCGAAGGTCACGAACAGTGTGGCCGTCTGATGCTTCAGCACCCATTTCACGGTGCGGCCATAAAACGCAATGACCCGGTTGTAAAAGTCTTCCGTGACCTCGTAAAAACGGCCCTTCTCGCCTTCCTTGCGATGTTTGAGCAGTTTGGCGCACATCATCGGCGTCAGGCTCAGGGAAACCGCCGCCGATACCAGGATTGTGACCGCCAGCGTCACCGCGAACTCACGGAACAGCCGGCCCACAATGTCGCCCATGAACAATAACGGAATCAGCACGGCAATCAGAGAAACCGTCAATGAAACGATGGTGAATCCAATTTGCTCCGAGCCTTTGAGCGCCGCATCCAGAGGCGAATCTCCGGCCTCGAGATAGCGGTCAATGTTTTCGATCATCACAATGGCATCATCGACCACGAAGCCGGTGGAAATGGTCAACGCCATCAGCGTGAGATTGTTCAGGCTGTAGCCCAGCAGGTACATCACGCCAAACGTCCCTACGATGGACAGCGGCACGGCGACACTGGGAATCAACGTGGCTCGCCAATTTCTCAGGAAGAAGAAAATGACGATGATTACCAGCACGATGGTCAACGCCAATTCGAAATAAACGTCATTTACCGAGGCGCGGATGGTCGTGGTGCGGTCGGTGAGAATTTGCATCTTCACCGCCGAAGGCAGAGAGGCCTGCAACTGTGGCAGCAGCTTCTTGATCCGGTCGACGACGCTGATGATGTTCGCGCCGGGCTGGCGCTGAACGTTGACGATGACGGCTGGAGTCTGATTCATCCACGCCGCGAGCCGCGTGTTTTCCGTGCCATCAATGACGTTTGCCACATCGCTGAGCCGCACGGGCGCACCATTGCGATAGGCGATGACCACCGGCTTATACTGTTCGCTGGAAAAAAGCTGGTCGTTGGCGCCGATGGTGTACGACTGCCGCGCCCCATCGATGACGCCCTTTGCCTGGTCGACATTCGCCTGGGCCAGTGCCGTGCGAATATCTTCGAGGCTCAAGCCGTAGGAAGCGAGCGCCGTCGGGTTTACCTGCACTCGCACCGCGGGTTTTTGGCCGCCGCTGATGGAGACCAGCCCCACGCCCGGCAATTGCGAAATCTTCTGGGCCAGGGCCGTGTCGGCGAGATCCTCCACCTTCGACAAAGGCAGCGAATCTGAAGTCATCGCCAGCGTGAGAATGGGCGAATCGGCTGGATTTACTTTGTTGTAAATCGGAGGATTCGGCAAATCCGTCGGCAGGAACGTAGCGGCCGCATTTACGGCGGCTTGCACCTGCTGCTCTTCGACGTCAATGTTCTGGTCGAGGGCAAACTGTAGCGTGATCACCGAACTGCCAAACGAACTCGTCGAGGTCATCTGGGTCAGTCCGGGAACCTGCCCGAACTGCCGCTCCAGCGGCGATGTTACCGACGAGGCCATCACGTCGGGATCCGCCCCCGGATAAAACGTCACCACCTGAATGGTTGGGTAATCAACTTCCGGCAGGGCGGAGACGGGAAGCTGGAGAAATGCCACCCACCCTACCAGCAGCACGCCCACCATCAACAGCGTGGTCGCCACCGGCCGGAGAATGAATAATCGTGAAGGACTCATGAAGCCGGGNNCTGCCGGTTTGCAGTTTGTCCTGGCCGTCGGTTACCACTTCATCTCCAGGGTTCACGCCGTTGGCAATCGCCGTGATGGTGCCTTGAGTAAGCGATACGGTCACCGTGCGCGCCTCGACCGTTTTGTCGGGCTTTACCAGATAGACGAATGTTCCCTGCGGCCCGTGCAGCAGCGCGGCCGTGGGCACCACTGTGCTGTTCTTCCGCGTCTCGAGTAACAGGTGTGCGTTCACGAACTGGTTGGGCCAAAGCTGGTTGTCGTTGTTATCGAAGACAGCTTTCAGCTTGGCGGTCCCTGTCGTCGGATCGATCTGGTTATCGATCGTCATCAGTTTTCCAGTGGTCAGCTTGGCCCCATTGTCATGGCTATAGGCCTCTACTGCCAGGGTCGAACTCTTCATGTGCTGCGCCACAGTCGGCAACTGATCCTCGGGCAGCGTGAAGACTACCGCAATCGGCTGCAATTGCGTAAGGACCAGCATCGGATTGGTGTCGGCGGCATGCACGATATTTCCGGGGTCCACCTGCCGCAAACCGACACGCCCGGTAAACGGCGCCGTGATGTTGCAATAGACGATCTGCAGCTTTGCGGTATCAATTTGCGCTTGATCCGTGCGCACCTGCCCATCGAGCTGGTCCACCAGGGATTTCTGCGTATCCACCTGCTGCTGCGCAATGCTTCCGGATGGAATTAACGTGGTATAGCGCTGCAGGTTCAGTTGAGCATCGCGCAGCGAGGCCTGGTCTTTGAACAATTGCGCCTGCATCTGCTCCACTTGCACCTGGTAAGGGCGCGGATCGATGACGATCAGCAAGTCGCCTTGCTTTACGGTCTGCCCTTCCTGGAAGTTGACGCGCATGATCTGTCCGTCGATGCGGCTCTTGATGTTCGCCGTATAAAACGCGGTCACCGATCCCAAGCCCACCAGGTAGACCGGCACATCCTGCTGTTGCACCTTGGCCACAGCAACCGAAACGGCGCGCGGGGCCGCCGCTTGCGCTTTCTTCTGGCTGGAGTCAGCGCTGCTGCACCCGGCAAGCATTGCACAAAACACACTCAGCACGACCGCCAACACCAGCCGAAGCTGAGGGTCGATGGCGCGCAATGTTTTTTCTTGAGGACAACTCGAAGCGGTCATGTTCAAGGGATTAGTCCGTTGCAACTCTTCACCAGATCGGCGGCGAACCTGCCATTTATTAGACGTATTCATTTCAACTCGGTTGCGGAAACTCCGCTCAGGAGAGGGAGAAAATCGTCTCACGCCAGGGTCCTCCCGCTGGAGAGGCTCAGGTAAGAACCGAAACGCAGATGTAATACTAGATCCGTACCGAACCAGCATCAACTGCGCTGCTGCAGCAGGTCAAGCCCGGGGCGAAGGTTTTACAAATCTTTACTCGCTTTGACTATGCGTTTACGGTTGAGGCGGAGATTGCAGAGCAGCCGGCGCGGGATGCAGACTTTCGTAGGCGGTAATCTCCGCCTCGTGTTGCAGCGTGAGCCCGATATCGTCCAACCCATTCAGCAGACAATGGCGCACAAATTCATCGACTGGAAACTTCGCGCGAAAGCCTTGATCGTCATACACCTCGCATTGCTCCAGGTCGATGGTGAGCTGATAATCCTTGGTTTCCCGGGATCGCCGCATCAACTCCGCTACTTCACTCTCGCTCAGGCGCACCGTAAGGAAGCCGTTCTTCGTGCTGTTGTTGGCGAAGATGTCGGCGAAGGAAGAGGAGACCACCGCGCGGAATCCGAAATCCGCGAGCGCCCACACGGCATGCTCCCGCGAGGAGCCGCAGCCAAAATTCTTTCCCGCAACCAGAATGCTCATGCCTTCGTATCGAGGCTCGTCCAGAACAAAGCCAGAGTTCTTCTTCCCGTCGGCGGCGAAGCGCCAGTCGTAGAACAAAAATTGGCCGAAGCCAGTGCGCTCAATGCGCTTCAGAAACTGCTTGGGAATAATCTGGTNNTTCATGCCCAGACACATCGAGCATCCCGACTCCCGCCACTCGAAACCCGCATCCAGAAAAATCCGGGCCAATCCTTCCCGTTCCGCCGCTCGTTTGATAGCCTGCGATCCAGGCACCACCATGGCTCGCACTTTCGAACTCACGTGATACCCCTTTGCCACCTGAGCTGCTGCCCGCAGATCTTCAATGCGCGAATTTGTGCACGACCCGATAAACACCCGGTCGATGCCGATATCTTCAATGCGCTTTCCCGGCTCCAGCCCCATGTATTGCAAAGCCAGTTCGGTCGCGCGCCGCTCGGATTCTTTCAAGCTGCCAACTTCCGGTATGCGCCCCGTCACCGGAGCCACCATCCCCGGATTCGTTCCCCAAGTCACGAACGGACAGAGTTGCGCGGCGTCCATCTCCACCACCTTATCGAAGCGCGCGCCTTCATCCGTCGGCAAGCCGCGCCAGTATTCGACAGCCTTTCTCCATTCGTCATCCCGCGGAGCGAATCGCTTGCCCTTCACATAGGCGAACGTCTTCTCGTCCGGTGCCACCATCCCCGCCCGCGCACCCGCCTCGATGCTCATATTGCACAGCGTCATGCGGCCTTCCATCGAGAGCCCGCGCACCGCTTCGCCCGCGTATTCGATCACATGTCCGGTCGCGCCGTCCGTACCAATCTGCCCGATGATGCCCAGCGCCAGGTCTTTCGCAGTGACGCCTTCCGCCAGCCTCCCGCGCACTTCGATTTTCATCGTCTTCGGCGTCTGCTGGGCCAGGCACTGCGTTGCCAGAACGTGTTCCACTTCCGACGTTCCAATGCCAAAGGCCAGCGCTCCAAGCGCGCCGTGCGTACTCGTGTGGCTGTCGCCGCAGACAATCGTCATACCCGGCTGCGTCAGCCCGAGTTCCGGCCCGATCACATGCACGATCCCCTGATCCGGCGAGTCCATATCGAACAGCCGCACACCGAATCCCTTGCAGTTGGCCTGCAGCGCCGCAATCTGTTTAGCCGCAATAAGATCGGTGATCGGAGTTCCTCGTGGCTCGGTCGGAATATTGTGGTCCACGGTGGCCACAGTCCGCGACGGCTGCCGGACTTTTCTTCCAGCAACTCGCAAACCGTCGAAAGCCTGTGGCGAAGTTACTTCGTGCACCAGATGCAGATCGATGTAAATGATCGGCGACCGCCCGCTCGGTTGCGCCACCAGATGCGCATCCCAAATCTTTTCGAAGAGTGTTTGCTTAGTCGGCATGTAGATGGCGCCCCGACAACACCGAGGCGCGGAAGAAGAACTCCAATCTCTAGTTTTTCACAGCGTCGGTGGCGGGGCAAGCCGCCCAATCGGCCGTTAATGGACTACCTTTATCCGCATTTGTCGCGGTTCATCGGTAATGTTCAAGATAAAACAACGCTCCAAACGCCAGGACCAAAGCGGCAGCGGAGAATGCCAACGGTCGCGCGCTTCGCAAAGGCTCCTTCCAACCTGCCGTTGCCAGGAAAAGCAGGGTTATCGGCACTAGCGCCACAATCGACAATTGAAAGATATGTGCCGCCGCGCCTTCATCGGGTTGGGGCGGTCGAGCGTATCCGCTAAGTACCGCAAGCAACGCCGTAAGAGACAAGACGAGCAAAATTTTGCCGCTAACGCGGTTGATTTGTTGCCTACGCATGACATCACTTCCTCTCCGGTTTGTAGCCACCGACTTGAATTTGCTTTCGTAATCTCCCGGCATCGCCTCATTCGCGCGAAACCACCTGGCACGCATCGATAATACTGCGAATTTGCACCGGATGCGACACTCTCCAAATTTCAAACGGACTCGCTCCCCGCAACCATCCTCACCTAACTTCGTTTTGCATGATGTCTTAGGCCACGTCTCTCAGGTATCATGGAACCGTCACAGCCATGATCAACGGCAAGCGCATCGCGGTCGTCATGCCCGCTTACAACGCGGAAAAGACCCTCGACGTCACAGTGGGCGAAATCCCGGACTTGGTGGACATCCGCATCCTAGTGGACGACCGCAGCTCCGATCGCACCGTCGATCTCGCGCGCCGCCTCGGGCTGCAAGTTTTCCAGCACGATCGGAACTACGGCTACGGCCGTAATCAGCAGACTTGCTATCGCGAAGCTCTGGCTGCCGGCGCCGACGTGGTCATCATGCTCCACCCGGATTACCAGTACACTCCGCACCTGGTCACGGCCATGGCCAGCATGGTGGCCTACGGTGTTTACGACGTTGTGCTGGGCTCGCGCATCATCGGCGGGACGGCGCTGCGCGGCGGCATGCCAATTTACAAATACATCTCCAACCGGCTGCTCACTGCCTTTGAAAATCTTTTTCTGCGCGTGAAGCTTTCCGAATACCACACCGG
>PMXH01000107.1 GCA_003165855.1 Acidobacteriaceae bacterium
GTTCCGCCGGTCGTGATGAGGTAAATGATTTGCATGCTTATAAGCGGTCGATGGCAGGAAAGGCATGGCCCGCTATCGATGTCTCCTTGTAGAGCAACTTAAGATCAAGCGCAATTCTAACTCTTGTCCCGGCTTGCGGCGCAGACCGTAGACCGCGGCGGTGAATCTGTCTTCAGTNNAAAATTGGCGTTGAACTGCCGCAGCTGCCTATGCCGGGTGGCAATTACTTGTCGGCGAAGCAAGTGGGTGAAGTTATTTACCTGGCGGGCGCAATTTCTTCGGGACCGGGCGGAGTCATCGCAGGAACGGCCGGCGCCGGCAGTTCAGTGGAGCAAGGTTATGCGGCGGCCAGGGCTTGTGCGCTGACGCAACTCGCCGTGCTGAAGAGGGAACTCGGGTCGCTCGACCGCGTGGCCGAGGTGATCTCTGTGAACGGTTACGTCAACGCCGCGCCGGGTTTTGCGGACTCTCCTGCGGTGATCAACGGCGCCTCGGATCTTCTGGTGGATGTGTTCGGAGAGGCGGGCCGTCATGTTCGCGCAGCTGTGGGTGTGAGTGCGCTGCCCCGTAATGCGCTCGTGGAAATCCAAATGACGGTGAGGGTGAAGCCATCATGACCGAGCACACACTTTCAGCCAATCCGACGCACTCTGTGTGGAACCGCGCTCTGGAACCGCGCCTGCGGATTGAGCCGGGTGACGAAGTGCAGATTGAGTGCGTAGACGCAAGTGGCGGACAGGTACGGCCGGGCATGACGGCTGGCGATTTTCTCAAGATCGATCGGAGCCGCATTCACGCGCTGTCGGGTCCGATCTGGATTGATGGCGCAATGCCGGGCGATGTGCTTGAGGTTGAAGTTCTGGCTACCCGCCACAGCGGGTGGGGCTGGTCGAGCGTGATTGAAGGGTTGGGATTTCTAAAAGAGCGCTTTAGAGATCCCTATCTTTTTCACTGGCAGCTGGATGGCGAAACCACGAGTTCGCTTGCTCCCGCGGTTGTGCCATTGAGGCCGTTTCTCGGAGTGATGGGCGTTGCGCGCGCAGAGAATGGCGAGTTTCGCACGCGTCCGCCAGGGCCGTTTGGCGGCAATATGGATGTGCGCGAACTGTGTGCCGGTGCGACGCTCTACTTGCCGGTTTACAACCCGGGAGCACTCTTCAGTTGCGGCGATGGCCATGCGGCACAGGGCGATGGCGAAGTCTGCATCAACGGGATCGAATGCGCGCTGGATGTAACGTTGCGCTTCAATCTTCACAAGAAACAGCCGCTCGCAAGTCCGATCGTTGAGGCCAGCGAGCGGGTTGCGCCTGACTCAATCGCAGATGCGTGGATCGTAGTGGAAACGGGAACTGATCTGACCGCAACGGCACGCGCCGCCACGAACCGAATGGTGGACTTGCTGGTGAGCCGCTGGGGATTCACTCCTGTTCATGCATACATTCTTTGCAGTGTGGCGCTCAGACTCAGGCTCAGCCAGGTTGTGAATGAACCGGTCTATACCGTGAGCGGCGCGATCTCAAAACAAATTCTGCCTGACAGGAGACTGTTCCCAGCCTGATGACAATTAACGATCCCAGAATTCTGGCGGAGTTGCGCGCTCTTTATCCGCGCTACGAGGCAGCACTGGTCTCAAACGATGTGGACACGCTGATGTCGATGTTCTGGGCACGGTCGGAGGTGATGCGCTTTGGCGTTGCGGAGAATCTTTATGGTCCCGAGGAACTTGCTGCGTTCCGCAAAGGCAGGTCTGCGGGCAACCTTGCGCGGAAAGTGACGCGGCTCGATATCGTGAGTTTTGGAGAGGATTTTGGCAGCATTACCCTGGAGTTCGAACGCGAGGGAGACTCGGGTACAGTGAGGGGAAGGCAGAGCCAGGTTTGGGTGAGACTCGAGGAGGGATGGCAGATCGTGTCTGCCCATGTGTCGTTGCTTCCGGCGAACTGATGGTGCGGATCGAGCACGGACAGTGACTATTCGGTGAGACTGACGGTGATCATTTCAACTGGTGCGGCGTTGAACGCTGCTTCAAGTTCCGCGGACGAGGCGAAGGTTTTTCCGGGAACTGGGCGGCCCGGAATTCTGAAGGTCAACTGCTTTGCTTCGAAGGGCCAGGGAGTCAAGCGGAAATGGCGCGGGCCGATCGGCGTCACCTGCACTTCGGAACTGCTTCCGCTGTTGAGAGGCAGTGGATGCAAGAGATTCGTGGGATTTTCAAAGGCTATGCAGGCGAGCAGAGAGAGATTATCGCAGGCTTGCAGAAGTCTGAAGTGCTCCAGGATGGTTTGCTGGTCTTTTTCGATTGATGGGAGCGAATTGTCCGCGGAGATTTCCNNCCGGCGTAGGGGTCTTGGTTCGCGATCATGCGCACGGCACGGTCGCGTACAGCAAGATATTCTTCGAGATCAATCTCTTCAAAAGCGGAATACTTGCCGACCAACTCGGTTGAAAATGCGGAAGGCTTGCCTTCGCGGGTAATGGTGGGATGGACATCACGGGCAGCCCATCCATCGTCGTGACAGGAGATGCCTTTGAGTACCCGCGCGCGTGGCTCCGGTTTACGAAACTGTNNGTTGGCGACTCCATGCGTAACATCGATTCGCTCCTTATTCCGTCGATTGCGCGCGGCTTGACTCGTGCCAGTTGTGAAGCGCCAGCCACTCAAAAAACATGACGATGAAGAAAAACGAAAATCCGAGCACGGTGGCCGCAAATACCAGGGCGAACAGGTACGCGATCTCCATCTGGTTGCTTGCATAGATGATTGCATAGCCAAGTCCTCCCTCACCGACGCGCGTTGAGCCGGCGAATAACTCGCCTGTGATGCCGCCGATGACGCTGATGCCTGCGGAAATGCGGATGCCAGTAAAGAAATTTGGCAGGGCATTGGGTAATCGGAGCTTGAAGAGAATCTGTGCAGGCGAGGCCTTGTACATCAGGAAGAGGTGAACCAGGTTCTCCTCCACGCTGATGAGTCCCTGAGTGGTGTTGGCGATGATGGGTGCAAGGCAGATGATGAATGTGAGTATCGTAACCGGGAAGATTCCAGCGCCAGCCCAGTTGATAATGAGTGGGGCAATGGCGACGATGGGCACGGT
>PMXH01000208.1 GCA_003165855.1 Acidobacteriaceae bacterium
CTGCTCGGCCCGCTCACCAATCCCGCGCACGCTTCGGGACAAGTCGTGGGGGTGTATGCGCTCGATATGGTCGAAAAGCTCGCCGAAGCGCTCAGCATGCTGGGACTGCATCGCGCGCTCGTGGTGCACGGCCTCGACGGTCTCGACGAGATCACGATCACCGGCCCAACGCGTGTAGCCGAAGCTCGTGACGGAACGGTGCGGACTTACGAGGTTGATCCTGAAGAATTTGGCATGAAGCGGGCCACGCTCGAAGACATTTCTGGGGGCGATGCGGCCGAGAATGCAGCCATCATTCGCGAGGTGTTAAGCGGAAGGAAATCTCCGCGCCGCGATGTGGTCTTACTGAACTCCGCAGCCGCACTGGTGGCGGCAGGACGTGTCGATCATCTGGCCGATGCCATTCCCCTGGCGGCGCAATCGATCGACTCCGGCGCTGCCGCCGCAAAGCTGCATGCGTTGGCGAGCTTCACAAACAGGGAAGAGAGATAGGTCAAGATGTCTTGCGTGCTCAGAGCGAGCGGCATTAACTTCGACGTGGATTCATTCTTGAAGAATTCTTCGCTTCGGGGCCTTACTGTTTTTCGTCGCGGGGAAGTGCATTTTCCGAACTCGACTGTGACCCAATATGTAAGCGAGTATTCCGGAATGAACGTAAGCGTTAGCACGAGAGAGTTTTCAGATCTAAAGGGCCAGTTAGAGGATGCTGTTGGATTTCTTTCGGTAAATGGCTGCGAACTAAGACGCCTCCGCGATTTTCCCGGCTTGGAACGGATGGATCTGGACTTTCCTGTCGAAGATCGCGACGTAGTTTTCCAACGCGATGTGTTTCCTCCTCAACTGCTCATGCTCTTAGGCGGCCTGCGCATCGGGCTCGTGGTCTCGCGGTATCCGCCACACTCGGGAGCCAGAGATCAGTCCTCTACGGAATAGTAGACGCAGCTCTTAGTTATTTAGCAGTGTCGGTGGCTTCAATCTTGAATGTATTGTTCGTCATGTCGCTCTCCGGCACGCTGCCGTCGTTGACCACGATTTCCTCAGGGGGTTTTGAGATCTCCACGCGAATCACGCCTTTGTTATTGCCGCGTACCTCAAGCCGCTTCGTGATTTCTCCGCCGGCAAATTTCACTGTGACTGGAACCTCAGCTCCAGCCCGGCCGAGATTTGCCACCGTAATGGTCACAAGATATTCATCGGCCATCGTCTTGCGCGTGAATGCCGACTCCACTTTGAAGTCAGGCAGGCCGCGGTCACGATAAACCCAGTCGTCAAAGAACCACTCCAGATCGCGCTGCGTCCGCGCCTGGATCAATCGCGGCATGTAAGAAGGTTCTTTGTCCTGTTCCGGACGGTACGCGGCGAGAGCCTTTTTCAGCCCCTGATCGCCGACCAGGTCGCGCAGCATCCACCACACGCACATCGCCTTGCTGCGGTAGAGTTCCTCATCGTACGTGTTGATCAACGAGCGATTCACCTCGTCTTCGGACCGGGGGACGGTTGTCTGCTTCTCTTTTTCTTTCTCAACCGCGCTAAGTGCGGAGCGGTGCGTTCCCATGTAGTCGAGTGCGGCTTGGCGTCCCTTCTGCTGTTCGATATAGAGAGCCTGCGCAAAGTGGGCGAGGCCTTCATTGATCCAGGGCCGAGGCGAGGAAAAAGCCGCATGCGTGAGTTGGTGGGCCGCAATCAAGCCTGCCAGCTTGGGATCGATACTGGCGAGAGGCGTGAGCAATAGCGAGCCGCTCTCGAAAGGGGCTGCGCTTGGATCGTCGAGGTCCGCCGTTTGAGTTTTTTTTCGGGCTGCCCCAAACCATTCCGTGACGAGTGTGCTGGTCTTCTCGGCCGCGGATGCATAGGTCTCAGCCGCGCCTGCATGCTCAGGCAGGTTGTAGACCGTGATTGCCGGCCGATCCACAACTCCGTAATTGGCTACGACAAACGCCGGGACCAAAAGGCCAAGCGGTTGATACGAGCATTGCGCCCCCGGGAACTTGGTGGTTCCCTCTCGCGTGACAGCCTGCAGTTCGTCTCCGCTGCACAGGGTGACAAGTGGAATTGCATCTCCTGCATCCGCCGGGGACGCGAAACCAATTTTCATGATGGATGTGGCCTCACGCGCTTTCCATCTGCCCAGGACCTCGAACAGATCGCTCCCCTCGGAAAGACTTGCCGCTTCCGCGGCAATGGGATACCACGCCACATATCCCGCTCCTCGCACCGCTGTGAATTTCGCACTGATCTGGTCCCAGTCGGAACTGCTGGCTTGCGTTTCCGGCGTGCCAAGGCGTGTGAGGCGCGTGGCATCGAGCACGATGACGCCCTCGTAGGCGATCTCCAGATCAATGGTGCCCTTGGGCGCGACTGCGTCTGGCAAGGTTACGACAGCTTCGGAAAGCGCCCCAGTGTGATCGATGTCAGAAGCATAGGGCTGGGAGACAAACTGCAACGGCTTGCCGGCCGCCTTGATGGAACGCCAATCCAGCGAAGAAGAAATCTGCAGCACGGCCATCTTCTGCGGGGTCTGCGAATCGTTTCGCAGGGTAATCTGGCCGCGAACGCCCAGACGTTGCTGCTCAGGTTCGACGCGAACATCGAGGTCGTATTTCGTGAAAGTGAACGCTTCGCGGTCGAGAGAAAACGCGTTCACCACAGAGGCACACAGAACAATGAAAAAGCAAAGTCCCAGGCTGCGCCACTTCATTTCGCACCCGACGCCTCTTTGTCCTTCGCGCGTCTCTGCCTGACAATTTCATACATCACGACCCCGCCTGCCACCGACACATTCAGCGAAGGCACCTTGCCGAGCATCGGAATTGAAACCAGAAAGTCGCACTTCTTCTTTACCAGGTCGTGCAGGCCTTTGCCCTCTGCGCCCAGAACCAGCGCGCAATCCATGTTGTAATCGAGGGCGTCATAAGTCTGCTTGCTACGCTCGTCGAGGCCGACCGTCCAGATGTTGCGCTCCTTCAATTCTTCCACCGTGCGCGCGATGTTCGTCACCTTCGCAATCGGCAAGTGTTCGCTGGCGCCGGCCGAGGTCTTTGTGACCGTGCCCGTAACGGCGGCAGCGCGGCGTTCCGGGATGACCACGCCATCCGCGCCAGCGGCGTCGGCGGTGCGAATGAGCGCGCCCAGGTTGTGCGGATCTTC
>PMXH01000181.1 GCA_003165855.1 Acidobacteriaceae bacterium
CGAGGTGATGGAGATCTCGCAGATTGCGATGATGCTGCCGTATGTTGACATTCTGCAGGTCGGAGCGCGCAACATGCAGAACTTTAATCTGTTGCGCGAGCTGGGGAAAGTGCGCAAACCGGTGCTGGTGAAGCGCGGAATCTCGGCGACCTTGGAAGAGCTGCTGCTGTCGGCGGAATACATTATGGCGGGCGGGAATTATGAAGTGATTTTATGCGAGCGTGGGATCCGGACATTTGAAACTTACACGCGGAATACGATGGATATTTCGGCGATTCCGATTATCCACAAGCTGTCGCATTTGCCGATGNNGCGGGAGCGGATGCTTTGCTGGTTGAGGTGCATTGTGATCCAAACAATGCGTGGTCGGATGGGGCGCAGTCGCTGTTCCCAGAGCAGTTCGCGAAGCTGATGGATGAGTTGCGGATGATAGCGCCAGCAGTGGGGAGGAAAATCGCTTAACCCTTTTTCACCACAGAGGCACAGAGACACAGAGAAAAGCAACTGCGAAAGCCGGACCTGATTCTGCATCACGCGATCGTGCAATTTTCCGCTCAGGGCTCCTGAGATCTTGCGGTTCTTTTTCGTCTCTGTGCCTCTGTGGTGAAGTCCTGATTTCTATGCCAATTCGGCAAATCACGATTGTCGGAACCGGGCTAATCGGCGGGTCGTTTGCGCTGGCGCTCCGGAAGCGAGGGTTTGCCGGGAGGATTGTGGGGTGCGACCGGGAATCAGCGCTGAAGAAAGCGAAGATGCGTGGGGTGATCGACAACGGATTTGCCGAGCCCGTGGACGCGGTGCGAGGGAGCGAGTTGGTGGTGCTGGCGACGCCGGTGTTGGCGATTGTGGATTTGATTGGGCGGTTGGGTCCGGGGCTGCCAGCGACCACCTTACTGACGGATGTGGGGAGCACGAAAGCCGCAGTGGCGCAGCAGGCGCTGAGCGTATTTGGGAAGAATGCGGGGAAGCGATTCCTGGCGGGGCATCCGATGGCGGGGAAAGAGAACAGCGGAGTGGATTATGCGGACGCCGATCTGTTCCAAAATGCGGTGTGGTTTTTGACGCCGCTGCCGGGGCAGAATCTGAATGAAGGGCTGTTCGCGGAATTTGCAGGATGGATTGATCAGATTGGAGCGCGGGTTGCGATGCTGCCGCCGGAGGATCACGACCGGTTGTGTGCATGGATCAGCCATCTGCCGCAGATGATTTCGACGGCGCTGGCAGCGACGCTGGTGGAGGAGTTTGGCGAGGAAGCACCGCTGCTTCCCGCTGGCGGGCGTGCGCTGCAGGAAATGACGCGGATCTCGGCGAGTCCGTATTCTATGTGGCGAGACATCGCGATCAGCAACCAGAAGAATCTGGAAGACGCGCTGTTCAAGGTGGAGCAGCGACTGGCGCACATTCGAGAGAATCTTTCGACGCGGCAGTTAGCGGAAGAATTTGAGCAGGCGCACGGGCTGAAGAAGAGCCCGGGCAAGAAAGAGTGATTCACCACGGAGACACAGAGGCACNNGTCGAATCAAGTCCCCGCAATGCGTTTCTGACTTTGTCGTTTTCTCCGTGGCTCTGTGACTCCGTGGTGAATTGCATTTAGAATGCGGACGTTATGAATAAGGTTGTGGGCAGTGCGGACGAGGCGATTCGCGATGTGGGGGATGGCTCGGTCATCATGATCGGGGGGTTCGGGCTGTGCGGGATCCCGGAGAATCTGATTCGCGCGCTGGTGCGGAAGGGATCGAAGAATCTGACGACCATCAGCAACAACGTGGGCGTGGACGGCCTGGGCAATGGGCTGCTGCTGGCGGCGGGGCAGATTGTCCATCACATTGGGACGTACGTGGGCGAGAATAAGCTGCTGGAAGAAATGGTGCTGACGGGGAAGATTCGCCTGGATCTGGTCCCGCAGGGGACTTTTTCCGAACGGATTCGCGCCGGTGGTGCCGGGATTCCAGCTTTCTTTACTCCGACCGGTGTGGGCACGATGGTTGCGGAAGGAAAAGAGACGCGGGAGTTCGATGGACGGACTTACGTGATGGAGCGCGGGTTGAAGGCGGATTTTGCGTTCGTGAAGGCGTGGAAAGGCGACCGCATGGGGAACCTGGTATACCGGAAGACGGCGCGGAATTTTAATCCCATGATGGCGACGGCGGCGAAGGTGACGATTGCGGAAGTGGAGCAATTGGTGGAGGTGGGGGAGTTGGACGGAGATTCGGTGCATACGCCTTCGGTCTACGTAAACAGAATGTTTCAGGGCGAGTTGTATGAGCGGCGGATTGAGCGGCGGACGGTGAGGAAGGCAGTAGCGAGTACCTAGTACCGAGTACCGGGAATAATGACAAACACCAAGCCAGGAAAAGACGTTGAGAAGCGCGAGCGGATTGTGAACCGGATTGCGCGCGAGCTGCAGGATGGATTCTACGTGAACCTCGGCATTGGGATGCCGACGCTGATCGCGAATCATGTTCCGCCGGGGATAGAAGTTGTCCTGCAGTCGGAGAATGGGATGCTGGGGATTGGGCCGTATCCGGCAGACGGTCAGGAAGACGCCGACCTGATCAATGCCGGCAAGGAGACGGTGAGCGAGATGGCGGGGACGTCGTATTTCTCAAGTGCGGATTCTTTTGCCATGATTCGCGGGGGGCACATTGATTTGAGTGTTCTGGGCGCCATGGAAGTGGATGAGAGTGGAAGCCTGGCGAATTGGATGATCCCAGGGAAGATGGTGAAGGGGATGGGCGGGGCAATGGATCTGGTCGCCGGCGCGCGGAGGGTGGTGGTGGCGATGGAGCACACGACTCGCGAAGGTGCGCCCAAGATTTTGAAGAGATGCACGCTGCCGCTTACCGGAGTGAGGGTGGTGGATACGATAGTGACGGAGATGGCGTACATCCGGGTGACGGAGCGGGGGTTGGTGCTGGAGGAAGTGGCTCCGGGGCTGACTGCGGAGGATGTGCAGCGGGCGACCGAGGCGAGGTTGGTGGTGAGTGAGAATTTGAGGGTAATGGAGAATTAAGACGAGATTTCCATGACTCGGATTTACAAGGGCTCCGAGTCACTGCGCTGGTTAGTACCCGTCCTCATTGGAGCGATGGTGGAGTTCGTATTCTTCGCGGGCATAGTCGGTGCGAGCACTCTCAATCGCCACAGCTCGCTTCTCATGGTTGTTATTCCATTCTGTCTCGTAGCCCCGGTGGGTAATTGGTGGGCTGTCTATCAGTGCATTCGATACGAGCGCCAAATGGGGAAGTACCTCACTATTGTGGTGCTCGTTCCTCTGGGTTTCTTCTGGTAGTACTTCGAGAGGTATCTCCCACGACACTGCGGGACTCTTCCACTCCAAGCTCCCGAACGCTGAGCCCTTGCATCTGTTCTTAAATTCGAAACGGCGCGGCGAGCAGGCGGAACGGCAGTGTGACCGCTAGATAGATTATCTCCAGCACTCCGTGGACCGCGACACCTACGATACGAAAGGGAAGCAGCAGTAGCCAGATGAACGGGTAGGCCACGAGCGCGAGGAGGGCCAGGGGCCAACAGATTACGAAGAGTATGCACCACAGGAGGAAAGTGAACATTAGTTTGGGCCTCCGTTTTCTTTCCGATTAATTGTACGGCTGTGGGGNNAAGCACAACCTTCGCTCAGGATGTAATGAAGAGGGAAAAGGCGTGCCTCCAAGGGTAGAGTACGTGCTCGAAGCACAAGCCCTGAAGGAGGCACGAGATGATCTACGTAGGGGTAGATCTTCACCAGAGATTGTGTTACACGACGGCGCTGGAAGCAAGAGGGAAGATTTTGCAGGCGGGAGCGGTGAGCAACGAGAAGCTGGCACTGCGGCGGTATTTTCGGCAGTTTCGGGGGAAGGAAGTACAGGTGGCGGTGGAGGCGTGCGGCTTCTGGCTGGCGTTTCGCGAGGTGGTGGAACCGGAAGTGGAGCGTTTGGTACTGGTGCATCCGCAGCGGGTGAAGGCGATTGCCTCGGCCAAGCTGAAGAAGCGACGCGTTGTTCTCCGGCGGCCCGGCGTTACTATGAGCGGTTGCTGCGCAAGAAGCACAAGCACTTGGCGCGGGTGGCGCTGGCGCGTAAGCTGCTGATCGCAGTCTACGCCCTGCTGCACGACGGCGTGGTGTTTGACGAAGAAAAGTTTGCGGCGATGTAAGGGGAATCAGTCAGCTCGAAGTCATCCTTGCTCTTCGAGAGCGACGCTCAGATGGAGCGGCGGAGTCCGGACATACCTTATGTGCCTCGAGCACGAATAGAAGCCTGTCCGCATCGCCGCAAAAATACCTGTGGACAGGTACGCCTGTTTTCATAGAAGGATGACAGGGCGGAGGAGGGCGCCTCGGCTGAAGCGCCGCTCTTCCACAGTACTGCCGGCGGATGGTCGAGCTTTGCTCGACCGGACAGCCGAGGGCGGCTGTCCCCACATGAGCATCTCCGCGAACTGAGACGCTACTGGTTCGTCGGATTCTTTCGCAGGACGATGGTGAATTCGGCTTTGCAAGTTTTGGTGGGATCGTCGAAGGCCGAGCCTTCACGGTCGCCCTGGGAGGCGCGGAAGAAGAGTGGTTGCTTGGGATTTTCGGGCAGGCCGATGAAGCGGGCTTTGCCGTCGGCATTGGTTCCGACTTCGAGATCGAGCTTGTGAAGGTTGAGGAACCGGTAGGCGATGTGGACGCGGATGTCGGCGGCATAGACTGGGGCGCCGGCGTCGTCGGTGATGGTGAAATCGGCCGAGCAAGAGCCGATGGCGCCGTCGACGACGGGAACGGACTTGGGGTCCGCTTTCGGATCGACAGTTGGGCTTGCGGGCGGCGCGGCGTGGGCCTGCAAAGCAGCGAGAGAAAAGAGGGCCAGGGCGAAGAGGGTGGGGAGCGGGGATTTGAGTTTCGCAGTGGAAGGCATATGGTATTAAGGATACGCTCAGGGTCAACCGGATGGGGGCACCTTTCGGCGCGCTGCGCTTGCTCGGCAGGGGATTAAGACTGAGGTTGTGCTTTTCCTGAGCCGAGTTGCCCGCGAGAGTCGCTGTGCTGGATGCAGCTGCCGAGCTTTGCTCGGCTGGACAGCCCCTTCGACTTCGCTCAGGGCAGGCTTGGGCGGCTATCCCCACATGAGCATTCTCGGGCTGCATGGAGAGCAGTCCATTGGCGTTAGGGGTTCTGGTTACCGACGTTCGTTGCCCGGAGGACGGGGTGCTCATATAATTTTTGGGACTGCCACCCGTCCATGCCAGGATTCGTTCGATTCGAAGATCGAGTTCAGATCGACGATTCGCAGGTAGAGTTTACGCTCAAGTCCCAAGGGTAGCGGGCGAAGGTGCCTGCGCGACATTCGGAGATTGAAGAACTGAGATCGGGAATTAAGCATGCCTGAGGCGCCCGGCACTCAACTAACCCGGCAGAGCCAGGAGCTCAACATCTTTCACGATGTGGCGAAGGCGCTGACGTCGTCGCTGGACCTTGACTCGATCCTGCAAACCATCATGGAAAAGATGGCGGAATATTTCCGCCCGGACACGTGGTCGTTGCTGATGGTGGACGAGCAGAAGGATGAACTCTACTTTGCCATCGCGGTGGGGGATGCGGCGGAAGCTCTGAAAAATGTGCGGCTGAAGGTGGGCGAGGGCATTGCGGGATGGGTGGCGAAGCACGGCGAGCAGGTGATTTCGAACGATGTGGAGAACGATGCCCGGTTTGCCAAGCGCATTGACGAAGCCACGCAGTGGGAGACGCGGTCGATTATCTGCGTGCCGCTGCGGTCGAGGCTGCGGGTGCTGGGAGTGATCCAACTGGTGAACGTGGACATGGGGCAATTCAACGAGCCGGAAGTGTTTTTTCTGCAGGCTCTTTGCGACTACGCCGCGATTGCCATTGAGAATGCGCGCTGGGTGGAAAAGATACAGGAACTGACGATCACCGACGACTGCACCGGACTCTATAATGCGCGGCATCTGTACAAGACGCTGGAGACGGAGGTTTACCGATCGTCACGGTTTGCCTACGAGTTCAGCGTGCTGTTCATCGACCTTGACCACTTCAAACAGGTCAACGACACGCACGGACACTTGATTGGGAGCAAACTGCTGGCGGAAATTGGCTACCTGGTTAAGGCGCAGCTGCGGTTGATTGATTTTGCGTTTCGTTATGGCGGAGACGAATTTGTGGTTCTGTTGCCGCAGACCGGGAAAGATCAGGCGCTGGTGGTGGCGAAGCGGCTGCGGGATGCGCTGCGGGTGAGCAGCTTTTGCCGCGATGAAAATCTGAACTTGAATGTGCGTGCGTCCATTGGGCTGGCGACTTATCCGCACGATGCCCGGGACGCGCACGAGATCATCCGGCAGGCTGACGAAATGATGTATGTGGTGAAGAACACGACGCGCGACAATATTGGGATTGCACAGCGCGGAGTGATGAAATAAATTTGGTAATTTTGTAATCGGGTAATTTGTCAATTTTAAAGTCAAAACCGCAGCCTCTTCAGTCCTTCCTTCTTAAATTACAAAATTACCCGATTACAAAATTATTTCTTGTCTGGCTTCCACGGGTTGGGGTTGGCGGGGGCGTTGGGATTTACGGCGAAGGGCCAGACGAAGAGGTTCATGCCTTCGCTTCCTTTCGTCTCGATGATGGCATATTCGCCGGGTGCGAGGTCTTCGGTGGGGGTTAGCTTGAACCAGCCGGTACCGACGCTGTCGATGGTGGTCTTCACGGAATTTTGTTCCTGACTCATCTTGCCGGCGGGAGTGCGCTTGATATCGCCGACAATGCGCTTGCCGCTTTTTATTTTCACGCGGACGATGTGGAAACGGTCAAAAGGAACGATGGCTTGCTCGGGCTGCTGGGGTTGCTGAGGACGCTGCGACGACGCCGAGTTGTCGGCGGGTGGGTTGGGTGATTTGCCGGAGGCGCCGGAGGAAGAGTCGTCATCGATATTGATGTAGATGGACGGCACGGCGACGTGGGCGTATACGGCGGCGTGTTCGCCCTCGATCTCGATCGATTGCTTCCCACTCGCGATGGGATTGAGGGCTCCGCGGAGGATGTTGCCGCGGGCGCTGTGATTGACGTCGCCCTCGGTTTGTTCGACCTCGACGAGTTGGGGCTGGCCTTTGAAATTGTCGAGGAGAAACATGCCGGAAAGATCGGGCAAGCGCAGGCCGGGAGCGACTTGGGGAAGGTGAGACTCGGCGGCTGCGCGTTCGGCGTCGGTTTCCTTGTCGATGAGGGCGGCTTCGGGAATGGCGGGAGCGGCGGTGCGCTCTTTCTCGTACTTTTCGGTGGCCGGCCAATCCACGAGCGAGGACGGGAGTTCCTCCCATTCATCGCGCTCGGCGCTGAGGTAGCGCACGCGGTCGCCGTGCACTTCATACTTCGTGATCGACTGGTAGGAACCGTCTTTGAGAATGAGGCGGCGGGCGAGCTCCTGGGCGGGGGAGTGGGCGGGGAGAGTTAGGAGAAGCGCGGTTAGGGCGAGAGCGGCGATGCGGATGCGGCGGGAGCGGGTTGGGGTTGGGGTTGCGGACATGCGGTCCTTCGATTGCCGTTTCTTCGGATAGCGATCCTTTGATTATCGTCTTTTTGATTGTGATTCGGGGCGAGTTTTTCGCCAAGACGTGGTGCAGCGCCTGAAGGCGCATTGGTCACGGCGCTTTACGGTATGCCTGAAGGCATACCCTGATAC
>PMXH01000354.1 GCA_003165855.1 Acidobacteriaceae bacterium
AGTTCCTGCAGAACGTAGCGCGCCACGCGCGTGCCGGTGTCCACGGTAGTCAGAATGAACAGCGCTTCGAACATGATGGCGTAGTGATACCAATACGCCATCAGACGATCCATGCCCGGCAGCCCTTTGAAGATCTGCGCCATCCCGACCGCCAGCGATACCGCGCCACCGGTGCGCCCCGCGAGCTTTTCGCCTACTTCGCGCGAGAACATGTCGAGGTTGACGGTGTGCATTCCCAACTTAGCGAACACCGCCGGCGCGGTATTGATGGCGAAGTAATCGCCGGGATGCATGGAGGTCGCGGCGATCAATGCCAGCAAGCCTACCAGCGACTCGCATAGCATGGCGCCATAGCCGATGAAGCGCGCGTCGGTCTCCTTATCCAGCATTTTCGGCGTGGTGCCCGAGGACACCAGCGAATGGAAGCCTGAAATAGCCCCGCAGGCAATCGTCACGAAGAGGAAGGGGAACAACTTGCCTTTGATGATCGGCCCGCCGCCATGCACGAATTGCGTGAATGCCGGGAAGCGGATATCGGGATGCACGATGAAGACGCCGACGATCAGGATGGCGATGGTGCCCAGTTTTACGTATGTGGAAAGGTAATCGCGCGGCTCGAGCAGCAGCCACACCGGCAGCACCGAGGCGATGAATCCGTAGGTCATCATCAGCCAGGTAATCTGGTGCGGCGTGAAGGTCAGCGTACCCGCCGCCGGCGTTCCGGCAAACCAATGACCGGCAATCACGGCGGAGATCAGTAGCACCACGCCGAAGATGCTCGGCCCGGTAATAGTGATTCTTCCGCCGTGGCTCTTGAACATCCACACCCCCATGATCAGGGCGATAGGAACAGTCGAGCCGATGGTGAACACACCCCAAGGGCTGGCTGCCAGAGCGTTTACCACTACGATTCCCAGGCCGGCGAGCGTCACCAGCAAAATGAACAGCACCGCGATCATGGCGACCAGGCCCGCGAATGGGCTGATCTCCGTGCGGGCGATTTCCGCCAGCGAGCGGCCGCGATGGCGGATGGAAGCGACCAACACCGTGAAATCCTGCACGCATCCGGCCAGCACCGCGCCCACCAGCAGCCATAGGAACCCGGGAGCGAATCCGAACTGTGCCGCCAGCGTAGGCCCCACCAGCGGACCGGCGCCCGCGATGGCCGCGAAGTGATGTCCGAACAGCACCCATCGTGGCGAAGCGACATAGTTATGCCCGTCCGCGTAAGTGTGTGCCGGGGTCGTGCGGCGATCGTCGAGCGCCAGAGCCTTCGCGGCAATGAACGCACTGTAGTAACGGTAGGCCAGGGCATACACGCACAAAGCACCCAACAAAACCGGAAAGGTATTCATGCTCGCTCCAGATTAGGCGGGTAGCAGCCGATCATGCCCACCTGATCGAACGCATCCTACACCCATCGTCGAATTCCGCACAACGACTTTACTGGAGAAACCTGAGGTTTGCATCGAGCAACGAAATTAGCAGCTCCTGCGGGCCTTCAGGAGACAAGTCCCACAGGAGCTGTGTTGCCGATTCCAATCAGAAGGTAAAGAGCGCGCGAACCTTTATCAAGACTTCATCGTCCCTTGGAACGGGCTTCTCGACGTCCGTGATCTGGACAACATCTGGAGGTCGGTATCTGGCATAGAGGGCGGCTTTCCTTGGCGTTCCTCTTCCTTGTTTCGCTATGGAAAACCAGCACAGCCTGAGAGCCTGTCAGCATTGCTTTGGAGCTGTCGCCTCGGCTTCATTGCTGCTTGCTCTCTCCGGTGGATGGGCTGTAGCCGAAGCGTTCGCCCATGCGTTGCCGGAATCGATCCCGTTCGTCAGGCGTCAACTGCCCGCAGCGTTCCTTCATGCGCCATCGACCGTGGGAGCGGCCGGAACCGTGAAATCCAAATCCGCCGAAAAGGATGCGGCAGAGCGCCAGAAGTCCAAGCGCTTGCCAGAAGGTAATCAGGCGCCAGCCGAAAAGGGGCGGCAACAGCCAATTCCACAGTTTCGACACTATTTCGCCGCCGATTACGGTGAATAACAGCATAGCCAGAATCGCCAACGGAGCAATGAAAATCCATTTCCATCTCATGTTTTAGTTCCTCATGTTTTCGTAAATTCGTCGTAGATGTTTTGCAACCGCTCGCGCAGGTGCAGAACCGCATAGCGTTTGCGCGAGAGGAGCGTATTCACGCTCACACCGGTCTCGGCGGCCATCCGCTTGAAGCTGCGCCCTTCCAACTCGTGCGCAACAAACGCCTCACGCTGCTTTTTCGGCAGTTCGTCAACCGCCAATTCCAGTTCGTGAAGAAGCAGATTGCGGGCGTAGAGCGCCTCTGGTCCGGCGTCGGGAGAAGGCAACAGATCCTCGATCTGCAGCAGTTCGCCGTCTTCGTCCTCGACTGCCGCTTGGCTGAAGGTCTCTGCTTTCTTCTTGCGGAAAAGATCAGTGATGCGATTGCGCGCCACGCGAAACAGCCAGCCGGTGACGTGGTCAATGGGCATCAGCAGGCGGTTCGCCTCTACCAGTTCGTAGAAAACCTCCTGCACGATGTCCTCGGCGTCGAAAGGGTCGGGCACCCGCCGGCGGATGAAGCTAAGCAACCGGGACTGCTCCCGCTTGACCACTTCGGAGATCCGCTGGTCCGGTTCGAATGCCATCAGATCTAGACTCGCCACGTCCTTCACCTACAGTTGTAGACGAATGAGGGGATGCGGATATTGTGGGATCGCCAAAGTATTTGCGTAGGCGTTAACTCATAAGATGGTTGGGTTCAGGCATGCCTTCAGCCGCGCCGCTCAGGTAATTGCTACCTCGCTACAAAGAGCAATCCCACTATCACCAACGCAACCTTCCGCGCGCGTTCTCGAATCATTGTGTCCTGCCGCTAAGAACTAAACTAGCGTCGCCCACCACCGGTCTTCTTCTCTTGAATGCACTTGCGAACCGAACCCGGACCAGCCAGAAGATCATCAATAGCAGCGGCAGGAAACTCAGGAGAATAAGTACGCCTGCCTTCTGTAACAAAACGGGGAAGAGTTGTTGCCGTGCCAGGAATATGGACGATGCGGCGATGAACAGCGCGAAACACATGCGCCAAAGATGGCGCGCAATACGTTGTGTGCCAGAAATACCGTGGCGCGCGAGCATGCGAATGTCGCCCGTAGCGGCAATGACAGCCACGGAGCCGAGAAAGAAGTAAGGACCCGGGGAGTATCCATACTTCAACCCCGTTTGACTAAACGCCGCTTCTAACCCATAGGTCACTTGAATAGCTCCGACCGTCAGGACGACCAGAAGCGCTCCCCAATCGAAAATGCCGGGTCCGACGTCCCTCCGCTTGGCGGCGAGCCATGCGGTTGCGACCAGATAGAACGTTAGAGTGCCTCCCAGAATATTGCCCGGCTGGGATTTCATGACCGCGAGGTACACTCCACTTGCCGACAGGCAGAGGATTGAAATGACAAACACTTTTCCAGCGCGGCCATGCCGGCGGGAACCTTTAAGGAGAAACACTGCGACAAATCCAGACAGCACTCCCAAAGTGCCCGCGATAATGTGAAGAAGTAGTAGTGGCGATCGCATTTCTCCGCACTCCTTTATTTGGTCGCGAACCCGGCTGCGCGGGCTTGCTCTTTCCATCGCTGGACGTTCACGCCCATCACGAGGAGCCACAGGCAAAGTGCTATTTCCGCGATTGCGGTAACCGAAAAGTAAGGGAAGATGCGGGGTTGCCACGCAGGCGCGAGAAAAAGCGTGAAACTGTTGATCAGATACCCCAATCCCTCAATGGTCAACAGCACGCCTATGATTCGGGGAAGGAAGGTCGATTTGTAGATCAGGTAGGCCATGGCGAGGCAATCGAATCCGAAAAACACCAAGCAGATGGCAAAGCCATGCTCGAACAACTGGATCGACACGTAGGCCGCAGCCTGTAGCTGTTCTGCAGTAAATGCGCTCAACGAGTGCCCGCCTCCCAGAAGAAGTAACGGCGCGAAATGGCCCAACAAACTAATGCTCTCGATGGTATTCACCACAACGTCTAAGATGACCATCATCAAAGTGACGTTTCGGTTCACCACCTTGAACAAGTTGTAGAAGATGACCGTCACGGGCACATTGCACACGCAATAGAAGAGTTCGACCGCAAAGCCCCACCGATAGAGTTGCTGGTGCGCCAGGATGTTGTGCGCCGTAGCNNCAAGTACAGCAAGCCGGCGATCCTGGCGTAAAAAAGCGGCCACCTTTCTGCCGTCCGTTCCGTTTTTACAGATGTGCTCATGTTCGTTGCTCCGTACGTGAAAAATAGCGATCAATCCGGCCTGCGCCTCAGATCGGTTCCCGAATGCCGCTCAATCAGTCATTCCTCTGCCTGCCTACGGGCTTGGACAAGTCATAGAAAAGAGCGGCCACAGCGAGATAGCACGCGGTCGCGATCAGGTCGACTAACAAGGCCAACCTGCCGTGAACCAGGAGTACGAGTCCTCCCATCAGTATGGTGACCAAGTAAAAGGCAACTGTAATTCTGGTCTTCAAACGCGGTGACGCTTCTACAATCCGTTTCATCGCGACTGCTGCACTCATATTCTTTCCTCCTTGCGCGACCTGCTGAATCAAGTGCATACGAATCAGATCGGCTCCCGATAGCGGCGCAGCCGGACCGCTGCCGCTAGGAATATCGCGGCGACTGCCAGCCCGAACCAAAGGCCCGGGCTGCTCAGGAATTTGCCCGGAGTCAGGTGCATTCCTGCATGGATGGGGAAGTCGCCCTGCATGGAGGCGACAGCCGCAGCTCCGCCGCTGAAGCGGTATCCCACCAGTGCCGCGAAGTGCGAAGAATGGAAAGCGACTTTCTCGAAGATGCCGACCGCGAGCGGCGGCAAGATGGCCCAGAGAAATGGTGTGCGCCGCGCCCAGGCTGAGACCAGCAGCAGCCAGGCATAGATGGGCGCGTACCAGAGCATATGCACGGTCACGAGGTGGTAGAGCAGCATCAGCAATGTCTGGTAGAGTTCCAACTGCGACCACAGCGTCGCGACACTCAGACCGCTGGCCAGCAAGAGCACGCTGCTTAGCAGCAACATGATGGACTGGGTGACAACGGTAATTACGAAGGCGACCGTTGGCAGAACAAGCAGGGGAATGCTCGCTTTCGCGAGCACAGTAGTGAGATCGGAAACCGGCAGCGACTTCCAGAACCAGATGCTGCGATCGCGGCGCTCGCCATAGAGCGTATCGAGAGAGTAGAAGATGCTGACGAGGAAGGCGGCCCCCATGATTAGACCCGCGGCAAAGTCATAGGGCTGGGCGAGCGCTGCGCGCTGGTGCGCCGCGTCAAGCGACGACACGGCGCGCATGGTCTGCGGGAGGGGGATCAGGACGAATACGAAGCCGAGCAGAATGACTCCCGCGATGGCGAGCGGTGCGAGGTAAATGGAACGGTACTCCCAGAGCTCGCGACGCAAGGACCAATAAAAAGGCCGCGTCGCCGACAGGGCTGTGGACGCGGTTCCCTGCGAGCCAAAGGACTCCGGTAGGGTATTCGATGGAGTATTCATTGAGCTCCTCCTTCATAATTACGCGGTGCCTCACCGGCCTGATTGCCCGGCTTATTTCCCATGACGGCAACGAACAAGTCGGCGATGCTGGGCGTGCGTACGTCGCCAAGTGCGGCGAGCTGCTGGGGATCGACATGATCGGACTTTCGATCCGACTTTAAATCGAACAACAGGATGCTGCGGCCAAGCACCTGGCGCTCGTGAATCGGCCTGAGCGCCCGGGCTGCGGCGACATGTTCGGGATGCACCTTCACTTCCAGATAGCGCGATTCGAAGTCCTCCATGCTGCAATTGAGTACGATGCGACCGCGGTTGATGAACATGAGATCGGTGAGGACATGCTGCACGTCTTCCACCTGATGGGTGGTCACGACGATGGTGCGGCTGCGATCGAAGTAGTCGCTCAGCAGTGAGTCGTAGAACTGCTTGCGATACAGGATGTCGAGGCCAAG
>PMXH01000270.1:0-221 GCA_003165855.1 Acidobacteriaceae bacterium
ATTTCTGCGCCGCCGCCGGGGAGAGAATCCACGCCTGAGACTTTGAGTTGCTCGAGCGTTTCGCGAATCGAGAGCTTGGCACGCTTCGACAGATACGCGACCTCGACCATGGTAAAGGCCTTGAGGTGCACCTGCGGAAAGCGCTGCTTCAGGCCGGAGCAGAGATCTAAGAAATACTGAAACGGCAGGTCGGGATGTAATCCACCGACGATGTGAAATTC
>PMXH01000270.1:257-6868 GCA_003165855.1 Acidobacteriaceae bacterium
AATGAATGAAGAGATAACATCTCTTTGATGATATCGCAGGAGCGTGCGAGAAGTCACCGAAAGACAGGGATTAACGGTCCGCGGTCACGCGGTCCCTGATCTTGGCATATTCAGCTTCGGAGAGGACGCGGCGCTTCACGAGGTCATGGGCCTCGGCAAACGGGCGGTCGGCAATGATTCGGTCCGCCTGGCGTTCGGTCACACTCGGCAGGCTCAGCAGGTCTTCGCGGGAAGCCTTGTTGAGGTTAATGGTCTTCGGGCTGCCCAAGCCTTCCTTCACACCCTCCACCACGGCCTTGGTATCGCGCTTCATGGTCGCGGTCGCCTCCGCGGTACGCTGGCGGATCTGATCGGGATTGTCGCTGGTGGTGCAGGCGATGATGACCGCAAACGACAAAGCGACCACGGCGAGCGATGTGCTGCGGAGAGATAGGGAACTCATGGCCGTTGGATGCTGGGGGAGCATTTGCGGTTGCGAAATCTCGCCATGTTCAGTCCACAGGCTTTTGCTCGGGGTTGATCCTGTACAATTTTGCTTCGATGAGTGCTCACACAAAATGGTGGCTTGGTGTGTTTGGCGCGTTGCTGCTGGTTCTAGGAGCGCAGGCCGAACCTGTCGCTCAGCTCAAAGCCACCGACTACGTGAACGACTTTGCCCACGTTTTGGATCAGGGCGCGATCACGCAGATGGACGAGATCTGCCGGCAGATCGACGAGAAGGCGCATGCCCAGATCGCGGTGGTGACGGTCCGGTCGCTCGATGGGTCCGATATTGAAAGCTACGCGGTCGATCTGTTCCATCAATGGGGCGTCGGAAGCAAGTCCACCGACAGCGGAGTGCTAATCCTCTACGCCATCGACGACCATCGTGCCCGCATTGAGGTTGGCTACGGGCTGGAGCCGATCCTGACCGACGGGAAGGTGACTGCTTTCCAGCGGGAGGCGATTCCGCTCATGCGGAGTGGAAATTATGGCCAGGCGTTGCTGCTGGTCACGTCCCGCGTTGCCAGCGTTATCGCACAGGATGCAAAAGTTCAACTCACGACTCCGCAACTCCTACCCGCTCCAGTGGAGCGAGAGGAGCAGCCCAGCAAAGGGATGTCGGTAGGCGGAATCGTATTGCTCATTGTCATCGTACTCATCGTTCTTCTCACTCCCCTTCGCACCATACTCTTCTGGATTCTTTTTTCTGGAATGTTTGGCGGAGGAGGACGCGGTTACGGGGGCGGCTTTGGTGGCGGTGGGTTTGGCGGCGGGGGTGGGTTCGGCGGATTCGGGGGCGGTAGTTCTGGCGGTGGTGGAGGCAGCAGCAGCTGGTAGCGAGCGAGGATGCAGATGATTCCGGAAAAAAAGATCAGCGAGTTTGTCAGCCGGCTGCGAGCGGCGGCTGGAGCGAACCTGGAGAGCGTGATCCTGTTCGGCTCGGCGGTAGCGGGGGACTTTCATTCCGAGTTCTCGAATGTGAATCTGTTCTGCGTAATTCGCGACAGCTCGTTCGCGGCATTGCAAGCCCTGGCACCTGCGGTGAAATGGTGGGACGCGCAGAAGCAGCCGCCGCCGTTGTTCATGACTCGTGACGAGATCGCGCGCTCCACCGATGTGTTTACGATTGAATTGCTCGACATGCAACAGCACCACCGCGTGCTCTTCGGCGAAGATGTTCTGCAAGGGCTGTCGATTCCGGCGAATCTGCACCGCGTCCAGGTGGAGTACGAGCTGCGGGAAAAACTGACGCTACTGCGCCAGCACCTGCTGTTGGCCTCGGGCAATGAGTCACGGCTGTGGGAGTTGCTGCTACGATCGGTGTCCTCGTTCGCCACGCTCTTTCGCCACGCACTGATCGTACTTGGTCACAATGCGCCGGTTGGGAAGCGCGAGGCGGTGCAAGCGTTGTCAAAGGAGATTGGGTTCGATGGCTCGGGCATTTTGCAAGTGTTGGATGTAAGAGAGAAGAAATCAGATCGCAGGAAGCTCGACGTGGCGGACGTTTTTTCGCGATACCTGGCGGCGCTTGAGCAGGTAACCGCCGCAGTTGATAAAATGCTGGACTCGGGTACCGCGGGCTCTTCATAGAGCTTGCAGAGGCTTTTCAGGAGAATCTCATGAGCAAGGGACTGATCGTGGTCGTCGTTATCGTGGCAATTTTATTGCTTGTTGTCCTGTTTGCTTTTGGCCAGTATGTGAGCGTGAAGAACACGCTGGTCAGCAAGAACGAGGCGGTAAAGGCGGCATGGTCGCAGGTCGACATTGTGTTGCAACGCCGCGCCGACCTCATCCCGAACCTGGTGGAGACGGTGAAAGGCTACGCCCAACAGGAAGTAACTGTGTTTGGAGATATCGCGAAGGCGCGCTCTGCCCTGCTTTCGGCGGGCTCGCCGCAAGAGAAGATTGCTGCGAATGGGCAGCTGGATGGCGCGATTGGGCGTCTGCTGCTGGTTGTCGAGAACTATCCTCAGTTGAAATCCAACGAGAATTTCTTGCGTTTGCAGGATGAACTTGCGGGCACGGAGAATCGCATTGCGGTCGAGCGCAAACGCTACAATGACACTTTACGCGACTACAACACATATGTGCAGCAGTTCCCGAACAGCTTTTTCGCGGGCTTTGCGGGATTCAAGCCGAACGAAGCTTACTTCGAGGCTTCCCCGGGATCGCGAGAGGTTCCGAAGGTGAACTTCTCAAGTCCGGGTGCAGCGGCTCCGCAGGCGACTCCTCAACCTGCGCCGGTGCACTAACGATCGGGCGCGCGGAAAAACAGATAGCTTGTACGGCGGAAGCGTGTTTGCGGATGCAACTCTGCGGATGCAACTCTGATTCGTTGCTCTGGCTAGAAGGGGCGGAAGAGAATGAGCGCCACCAGGGCCACTATGCAGAGGCTGATGACCATTATCGACAATTTCTCGGTCTTCTTCACACCGGTCCAGACGCTCGATTTGGTTTCCATGGTCTAGCTAGTTTGAGGCGGAGAGTGCACTGTGACAATGGCTCGACCGTGGCTGGCACGGGCGTAACGTGCCTAAAGTTCCCGCAAACCTCTGGTTTAAGCTTCCGGCCCAGCGGTTGAAGCTGGCAGTGGAACGTGCGGGACGCCTCTACGACTGGGCCGGCGATTCCCAGCCTTCGTCTTTCATCTTCTTGTTGGTCCAGTGCTGCAGCTGCTCGAAGAGTGCGGGATCAATGACCGCGAAGCGAAGGCCGACGCGCGATTCGTCGCCGATCCAAACGATACGGGCTTTCGCCTGAAAAACGATCCCGCTTTCGGGGAGTGGAAAGCTCACGTCGAGAAGTCCGGAGAACCGCATCGGTTCTTTCAGGCCGTCCAGTCCCATGCCGCCAGTGCTGAGGTTTACCCCCTGGACGCAAACTTCCTCACCCTGCTGGTTCCTCAAGGTGACGGAAAGCTGAGTGCGGGCGCGGAAGAACTTCTGCTGCTCGAGACTGATGAATCCCAGTGAGTCTGCGCCGTCGCCGGAATTGACGTTGATGTTGTATTCCTTCAATTTACGACTGAGCGTGCGGCGGGAGATACCCAGCTGTTCGGCGGCTTGCCCGCGATGGCCACCACTGCGTTCCAGAGCGCGGATGATCATCTGCTCTTCCATACTGTCAAGATTGCCGACCGGCATGGATGCGGATTGGCGGAGCGCGATCGGGCTGCCGGACATCGCGTCGGTAATCTGAACCTTTTGGATCTCGCGATGAGTGGACTCGACCGCAACTCTGGCGACGAGGTTGCGCAACTCGCGGACATTGCCTGGCCAAGTGTGCGAGAGCAAAACAGAAACAGCCTCCGGAGTGTAGGAACTGCCTGGCTTCTTGAGGTTCAGGAAATGCTCGGCCAGAGCAACGATATCCTCGGGGCGTTCGCGCAGCGGGGGCACACGCAGTTGAAGCTGGCCGAGCCGATGGAAAAGATCCTGGCGAAAGCGGCCGGCGGCAACGGCGGCATCGAGATCCTGATTGGTGGCGGCAACGATACGGACATCGACCTTGATCTTGCGGTGACCGCCTAGACGGTAGAAAGGATATCCATCCAGCACACGCAAGAGCTTGACCTGAGTTTGCAGCTGCAGTTCGCCGATTTCATCGAGGAAAAGCGTACCTTTGTCGGCCAGTTCGAACAGGCCGGGCTTGGACGCATCGGCGCCTGTAAACGCGCCTTTTTCATAGCCGAACAACTCGCTCTCTACCAGGTTTTCGGGAAGAGCGGCGCAGTTGATGTCGACCCACGGGCGGCTGCGCCGGTGAGAGGACTGGTGAATCGTGCGGGCGATGAGTTCCTTGCCGGTTCCCGTTTCGCCGGTGATGAGTACGCTCTCGGTGTGGGCGGCGACCCGATCCACCATGCGCAGGAATTTATGCATGAGCGGGCTGGCCAGAATGAACGCTCCGCCATCAATCGAGCGAGAGACCGTGCGTGCGGTTTCATCTTCCTCGGCGAGTTGTTCTTGCTCTTTTTCTTGTTCTTGCTCTTCTTCGACGGGGGCGGACCCCGGCTTTGATTTCTCTCTGGCCAAAGTGAATACGGCGACCATCCCGGTTGGGGTAGGACGTCCGTCACGAAGCAGCGTAACGGACAACTCTGCGATGAAGTCTCCTGACTTGGACTGACACCGGCGTTGAGATCGATACTCACCATCCTTCAGAACCGCCGCGAGTATGGCCTGATGCAGTTGAAGCTGTCCCGCTCCAGTCTCAGACAAAACCAAGGCCGCCAGGGTCCGGCCGAGAATTTCCTGAGGCGTTTGGCCGAATACCTCCAGCGCGGCTTGGTTGCAGCCGGTGATAGAGCCGCTCAGATCGGCGGATAATACAGGAGTTCCAGTCACACCTCGGACATCGGGAACCGCAGCCAGAGACGTGTCGCAGCCGGGCCGGGCAGCGTCGGTGGACGGTGCTTGCGGTTGCGAATTGAGGTTTATCGGTGACATTCTCCGCGTTTGGACTCGATCTTGACACAGAGAACAGGTGTTGCAGGAAGTATGCGGCTTCGAACGATAACGAAAGTAATCGGCTACCGCATGCGTCCGCATAGAATCGCCATCACGTCAATTGCCAAACAGCGTAACCAAGCACCGGCAAGGTTACGTTAGTAAGCTTCTTAAATCCCTTTAACAACAATAGGATTTCACTGAACAGCCTTGGACGCGAGTCTGCGTGAGAGAACTCTCCCACGCGAGCGACGGGGTCTGTTTCGCCAGCAATACAGAACAACGCTGCAATGTCGACTCGTACAAAACTATTTGTCGGGGTTACTGCCTCGCTCGGGATAGTGGTGCTGTCCTCTGCCTGTTGGCATTGGCAGTCCGCGGATGTGGTGCGGTTTTTCTGTTACTTGGCTGTGGCCATCCTGGCCTCTGGCTTGAAGGTGCAATTGCCCGGCATCGACGGCACCATGTCGGTGAATTTCCTTTTCATCCTTCTGGGCTTAATGGAGTTGAGCCTGCCGGAGACACTGGTGATTGGGTGTACTGCCACTCTGGTGCAGAGCGTGTGGCATGCGCGGAAAAAGCTGGATCCGATCAAGGTCGTCTTCAACGTATTCGGCATGATGGCAAATGCCAGCGCGCTATGTTACGTAAGCTATCACTGGCTCGCGGGGAGAATTGGCGACAACAAACCCATTCTGCTGATGCTGGCGGCTCTGGTTTTCTTCCTGGCAAACACGTTGCCGATATCGTTCGTCATCGCTCTGACCGAAGGCAAATCAAGCCGGAAAGTGTGGTCGGAGTGCTACTTCTGGTCCTTCCCTTATTACCTAGTCGGAGCGGCTGCGGTGGGGCTGGTCGGAATCGTCAACCGGCAGGCGGGATGGGAAACATCGCTGCTGGTGCTGCCGCTGATCTATTGGGTGTACCGCTCTTATCGCCTCTACCTGGGACGGCTGGAAGCGGAAAAAGACCGGGTGGAGATCGAGAAGAAGCATGTGGAAGAGATTGCCTCGCTGAACATGCGCACGATCGAGGCTCTGGCGTTGGCCATCGAGGCCAAGGACCACACCACGCATACGCATCTGCAGCGGGTACGGACTTACGCGGTAGAAATCGCAAAGGACATCGGCCTATCGCCGGACGAGATCGAGGCCTTGCGGGCGGCGGCGCTGCTGCATGACATTGGAAAACTTGCGGTGCCGGAGCACATCATCAACAAGCCGGGCAAGCTGACGCCGGAAGAGTTCGAGAAGATGAAGATTCATCCCATCGTCGGCGCCGATATTCTCGATAGAGTCTCCTTCCCCTATCCTGTCGCTCCGATCGTCAGGGCGCATCACGAAAAGTGGAATGGCAAAGGCTATCCGGATGGGCTCAAGGGAGAAGANNGACCGGCAATATCGTCCGGCCATACCTCTGGATCAGGCCATGAGTAAGGTGAAAGAAAGAGCGGGCACGTGGTTCGAACCAAGGTTGGTGGAGATTCTGGAGCAGCGTTATGTAGCTCTGGAAAGCATCGCGCAGACCCATGAGGCCGGTTTCGTTCCTTCCGGATTCTCCAAGGGACTGCGCGTAGAACGCGGCTTGGCTCCGGCCGCCGGATTCGAGAAAGGGGCGGAAAACTCACAGCCCGAAGCCGACTTCCTGACGTCGATCGCCTCGGCCCGGCAAGAGGCGCAA
>PMXH01000067.1 GCA_003165855.1 Acidobacteriaceae bacterium
CGATGATGATCTGCGCGCCGTTGTTGAAGTCGCCGAACTGCGCTTCCCACAGCACCATCGTCAGCGGATCGGCCACGCTGTAGCCGAACTCGAAGCCCAGCACGGCGTACTCGCTCAGCGAGCTGTCGAACACGTCGAAACGGCCCTGCCCGGGCGCGATGTGCTGCATGGGCACGTAGCGCTTGCTGGTTTCGAAATCGTAGAACGCCAGGTGGCGCTGGCTGAACGTGCCGCGGCCGGAATCCTGTCCGCTGAGCCGCACGGGAGTGCCTTCCAGCGCCAGCGTGCCGAACGCCAGCGCCTCTCCAAAGGCCCAGTCGATAGGGCCGCCCTTGTCGATCGCTTCGCGGCGCTTCTCCACGAAGCCGCGCAGCTTGGGATGCAGATGAAAGCCCTCGGGGAATTGCGTCGAGCCGCGGATTACGCGCTCCAGCACCTGCTGATTCACCGCGGTCCGCGGGCAGAAGCCGGCGTAATCCTCGCCCGTCACCAGGCTCAGGTCCTGCAGTTCGAAATGCTCCGCCTTCTTCTGGGCCGCGTCGTAGGCCTCCGAAAGGCGTCCCGACACCGCCCGCCGCATGGCTTCCACGTCTTCGGCGCGGAGCACGCCCTCGCGTACCAGCCGCGCGGAGTACTGCTTCGCCACCGAGGGATGCTCCTTGATCTTGCGATACAGAATGGGTTGCGTATAACTGGGGTCGTCGCCCTCGTTGTGGCCGTGGCGGCGGTAGCAGATCATGTCGATCACCACGTCCTTCTGGAACTGCTGGCGGTAATCGAAGGCCACCTGCACCACCCGTATGGCCGCCTGCGGACTGTCGCCGTTGACGTGAAAGATGGGCGCCTGCACGCCGCGCGCCACGTCGGTGGAATACGGCGTCGAGCGCGATTCGTCGGGCAGCGTGGTGAAGCCGATCTGGTTGTTGATGATCAGGTGGATGGTGCCGCCGGTGGAGTAGCCGTCGAGCTGCGAAAGATTCAGCGTCTCGGCCACCACGCCCTGGCCGGCGAAGGCGGCGTCGCCGTGGACGAGGAGCGGGAGATATTTCTCGCGTCCGCCTTCGCCGGTGCGGTCTTGCTTGGCGCGGGTGCGGCCGACGGTGACGGGATCGACGGCTTCGAGGTGGCTGGGATTTGAAACCAGATGGATATGAACTTTGCCTCCGCTGCGCGTGATGTACTCGCCGGTCGCTCCCATGTGGTATTTGACGTCGCCGGAGCCGAGAACACTGCGGGGGTCGACGTCTTCAAAGCCGGCAAAGATTTCTTCGGGCGATCGGCGGGCGACGTGGGCGATGACGTTGAGGCGTCCGCGATGGCTCATGCCCATCACAAGTTCGGTGGCGCCGAGGCGGGAGCCGGTATCGAGAATTTCATCGACCAGCGGGATCAGCGCGGTGACGCCTTCGAGCGAAAAGCGCTTGCTGCCGAGATAACGCTGCTGCATGACCTGCTCGAAGACGTCGGCGCGGATGAGCAGGTCGAGAATGCGAGCCTGATCTTTTTCTGTGACCTCGAAACCCTGAGATGGAGATTCCATCTGCTCGTAAATCCAGCGGCGGCGTTCGGGAGCGTAGATGTGATTGATTTCGACACCGATGGTCGAAGAGTAGATGGAGCGGGCCTCGCGGGCGTACTCGCTGTCGATCTGCAGTTCGGCGGTGGGACGGGGACGGAGAAAGCCAAGGGGATCGAGGTCGCCTTCGAGGTATCCCCATTGGCGGAAGGCGTTGAAAACACTCTCGCGCTCGAGGTTCGCTGACGTTTCAATGACGGCAGCTCTTGCTCCGCCATTGGAAGACTTGGATTTCTGGGTAGGCATATGAGTTCGTTACTAGGATAACGGATGCGCGGCGGGATGCGGGAGATTCGGATCTCCGCAAAACCAACCACAGAGGGCACAGGGGAACGCAGGGTGAAACTTGCCGGCGCAGGCGAGGTAGACTAGCAGGAATCTTGCTGGGAAACGAGACACCAGACATGCCGACTCTTCTCGGAATACCGCTGGATGTGAATTCGTCCTATCTGCGTGGAGCGGCGGGCGCGCCCGCGAAGATCCGCGAGGCCTTGCGCTGCGATGCTTCGAACAAGTGGACAGAGTTGGGCGTGGACTTGGGCGCAGCGGACGCGTTTGCGGATGCGGGCGACTTGGGGTTGAAGGATTTGCGGGAGAACGTTGCCGAGAATTTTGCGGAGATCGAGCGCGCGGTGAGCGAGTTGCTGGGGAAGGGCGAGCGTCCGGTGTTGCTGGGTGGGGATCATTCGGTTACGTATCCGATCTTGAAGGCTTTTGCGCGGCGTTATGCAGAACTGACGATCGTTCATTTCGACGCGCATCCGGATTTGTACGACGAGTTCGAAGGCAGCCGTATGTCGCACGCGTGTCCTTTCGCGCGCATTATGGAGGAACAGCTGGCGAAGCGGCTGGTGCAGGTGGGGATTCGGACGATAGTTGGGCATCAGCGCGAGCAGGCGGCGAGATTCGGCGTTGAGGTGGTGGAAATGCGAGCACTTCCGGCTTATGACCGGCTGGAGATTCACGGGCCGGTTTATGTTTCATTCGATATCGACTTACTCGATCCGGCGTTCGCGCCGGGAGTTTCGCATCGCGAACCCGGCGGGATGACGGTGCGGGAGGCGATTGCTCATCTACATGCTATTAAGGGAACGGTTGTGGGGGCGGACATTGTGGAGTACAACCCGGTGCAGGATGTTTCCGGAATGACGGCGACCGTGGCGGCGAAGATTTTGAAAGAGATCCTGGGGAAGATGATTGCGACGTGAAAGGCGCAACTTGCGTCTTGAGGTGCGAGGTTAGAAAGCGAGGGCTGACGGAATGCTTTGGTGGATCAATGGCCGTGCTGGCTGGTAGGGATCCTTCGACTGCGGTTGTGCTTCGCGTTCGCGAAGCACAACCTTCGCTCAGGATGACAGACCTTCTTTTCATGCCGACTCTCGGACGATTCGCTGTCACTCAATGGCCGGGAATGATGGCGGTTTTGATGTCGCCACCGCGATTTAGCATGTGGCGGAGCACCTTCTGCAAGCTGGAGAGCGGAGCTTCGCCGGTGATGTAATCCGTGGGACGAATCTTCTTGGCCGCGATCAGACCGAAGGCTCGGCGCACCGTTTCCGGAGTGTGATGGAACGTGGCCTTCAGGGTGATCTCGGAATAGTGGAGGCGGTTGGTATCGAGTTGGACTTTGGATCCGCTGGCGCAGCCGCCGAAGAAATTCACGGTGCCACCTTTGCGGACCATCTCGACGGTCCACTCCCAGGCTTCGGGACGGCCCACGGCCTCGATGACAACATCGCAACCGCGCTTTTGCGGAGTGAGCGCGCGCACGGCTTCGACGACGTTCTGAACCTTGGTGGTCTGAACGATTTCGTGAGCGCCCATGTGTTTGGCGGCTACGACTTGTTCGTCGCGCTTTACGACTGAGATCACGTTACAACCGATGGCTCGGGCCACCTGCACAAACATGAGTCCGATGGGGCCGCCGCCGATGATGGTAACGGTGTCACCGATCTCGACTCCAGTCTCGTGCAGTCCGCGCAGCACGCAGGCCAGAGGCTCGGTCATGGCCGCGTCCTCGAAACTGACGCCGGGAGGGATGACCAGCATATTGGCTTCAACAATGCGCCGGGGCACGCGGATGTATTCGGCATACGCTCCGTTGTTGAAGAGCAGGTCTTCACAGAGATTTTCCTGATGCTTGGAGCAGTAGAAACACATCTGGCAGGGCGCTGAATTCAGCGCGACCACGCGCATGCCCTTCTTGAAGCTGATGACGCCGTCGCCGACTTCCTCGATGACTCCGGCGAGTTCATGGCCGAAGAGAGCGGGAGGAACGATCATGCGGGCGTGGTAGCCGCGCTGGTAGACCTTGAGGTCGGTGCCGCAGGTGAGAGCCACCTGGACTTTGACCAGGACTTCCCCCTTCTCGACGCGAGGGATGGGTACTCTTTCAATTTTAAGATCTTCTTTGCCGTACAGGACGGCAGCTGTCATTTTTCCATTCACTGCTTGCTTCCTTCCCAGACTTCAGGTTTCCAGGCACTCCCGGGTTGAATCACGACCTTCATCGATGCGGGCTGGGGATGAGCGGCGAGTTCCAAGGCTCGGGCAGCATCCTGCAGCGGGAAGCGGTGGCTGATCAGCCGTTCCAAGTCGATCTCCCGATTCATTTCCCGGTTCATCACAAAGCGAACTGATTCTTCTTGTAAATCCACAGACGCACTATATGACCCCACAAGCGCCTTCTCATCGACGCAAATCGCAGCGGGATCTACGACTACTTCCCCGCGCTGGGTTTGCGCAAACAACAACACCCGGCCGCCGGGACGGGCCGCGTCCATTGCTGGACGAATCAGGCCGTTACTGGCGACCGCTAATATCACGGCATCGGCGCCACGGCCCTCGGTCTGCTCCCGAACAGCACGAACCGCGTCCTGCTGGGACGCGTCGATCAAGTGCTCGAATCCAAGGCTTTTACTTATTCTAAGCCTCTCGGGATACAAATCGGAAGTAATAACGGTGGCGCCTGCCCGTCGGGCCAAGACACTTAGGATGATGCCGATGGGGCCCTGGCCGATGACGAGGACGGTCTCGCCGGGCGCGAGGCGGAGGGCAGCCATCCCTTTCATGCAGGTATTTACGGGTTCCACGAAGCAGGCCTGCTCAAAGGACACGCCAGGTGGGATTCTAACTGTGCCTTGCTGGACGATCCAGTCCATAACACGGACGTACTCGGCAAAGCCTCCGCCAGAAGGCTCAAAGCCGGCGGTGCAGCCGACCTTCTTGTAGGTGGCGCACTGGGCGAAGGTCTGGTGACGACAGTAGTAGCACTGACGGCAGGGGATGTGATGAAAAACTACGACGCGGTCGCCGGGGGAAAAGCTGTGCACGCCGGGGCCGACGGCCGCGACGACGCCGGAGGTTTCGTGGCCGAAGATGCGAGGGGCAGAATGCGATCCGGAGGCGATTTTCTTGAGGTCGGTGCCGCAGACGCCGCAGGTG
>PMXH01000227.1 GCA_003165855.1 Acidobacteriaceae bacterium
GCTTGGGGAACTCGCCGAGCGGTATCAGCTTCGCGCCGGGGATGCTGGCGATCCGGTATTCGTGCGGCTCGCGCACGTCGAGCACAAAGAGATCTTCTTTAGCATCGAGCCGCCGCTTAAAATCTTCTACTTGGATTTCGGGAACGCCATTCGACACTGTTTTTTCCTCCCCACGGATTCCGCAAAACTCGTTGTAGTCTATCAGCTTTGTCACCGTGGGATGCGTCCCGCAGACCGGGCAATCTGGATTCTTGCGCAGCTTCAACTCACGGAACTTCATGCCCAGCGCGTCGATCAGCAGCAGCCGTCCGATCAAAGGCTCGCCCACTCCGAGGATTAACTTGATCACCTCGGTGGCCTGCATCACGCCCACCAGCCCCGGCAGAATGCCCAGCACTCCGCCCTCCGCGCAGGAAGGAACCAGCCCCGGCGGCGGCGGCTCCGGATACAGGCAGCGATAGCATGGCCCATCTTTCGTGGCAAACACGCTGGCCTGTCCTTCAAACCGGAAAATCGATCCGTAAACGTTCGGCTTCCCGGTCAGCACACACGCGTCATTCACCAGGTATCGCGTAGGAAAATTATCCGTGCCATCGGCGATGATGTCGAACTCGCGGAAGAGCTCCAGCGCGTTCTCGCTGCTCAACCGCGTGTCGAAGGTTCGCAGGTTCACAAAAGGATTGAGCGCCTTCAGCTTGTCCGCCGCGGAATCCAGTTTCTTCCGCCCCACGTCCGCGGTGGAGTGAATGATCTGCCGCTGCAAATTCGTGTAATCCACCACATCGAAATCGACCAGGCCGAGCGTGCCCACGCCCGCCGCCGTCAGATACAAAGCTAGCGGCGATCCCAACCCTCCCGTGCCAATGCACAGCACGCGCGCCGCCTTCAGCTTCTGCTGCCCCTCCATGCCGACCTCCGGCATAATCAAATGCCGCGAGTAGCGCAGGATTTCGTCATTGTTGAGCGTGACTGGAATTTCGGTAGTGGTTGTCGCCATAAACTCCTTGAGTGAAGAAGGTTTGTCATCCCGAGCAAAGCGAGGGACCTTGGTTCCGATTTGCGCGACCATTTAGCCGGGGTCTACAAGCAGAAACCAAGATCGCTTGTTCCGCTGGGGACGACAGAAGAACGGGAATTCTCAATTCCCCCAGCGATGGAAGGCACGATGGAGATGTCATCCCCTTCCTTCACCGCGGTCGCCTCTTTCTGCAGGTAGCGAATGTCCTCGTCGTTAAGATAGAGATTCACGAAGGCGCGCAGTTTGCCATCCTCCCCATACAGATGCCGCCGCAGCTCGGGATGCTGGGCCACCAGGTCGTTCATCGCTTCGCCCACGGTCGCGCCCTTCACTTCCACCGTGGATTGTTTACCTACATACTGCCGCAACGGCGTTGGGATAAGAATCTTGCTCATGGGTGTTAAGCATAAAAGATGCCCTGGAAAATGGGAAGATTCAGGACTGTAGCCAGTTTGGTCCCAGAGCAGTCACTTACGCGGATGATCCGCCCCCCCTAAGATCACAACTGGAGAAACTACGATGACGATCTTCGATCCGGCTCGAGGCAAAATCATCGACGGCGGCGGCGGAGCTGGCGGTCTGCTGCGCCTCATCGGAATCGGCATCGCCGCATTCTTACTGGTGATTTTGCTCTTCAGTTCCGTCACCAAGGTGGGTACCGGCCACGTCGGCGTGCTCACTCTGTTCGGAAGAGTCACGGGCGAGACTCTGGGCGAAGGCATTCATTTCATCAACCCGCTGAAAACCAATAACGAATTGTCGATCCAGACCCAAACCCTGAAGGAATCGGCCAGCGTGCCTTCCAGCGAAGGCCTCATGATCAGCTTGGACACCTCGCTCATTTACCATCTCAATCCTACCCGCGCCGCCGAGGTTTTCCAGAAGACGGGCGCCGATTACGAAAACGTGGTGGTCGAGCCCACGCTCCGCTCCGAAATCCGCGACGCAACCGCTTCCCATACCGCGAACGCCCTCTACACCGGCGAACGCGAAATGGTGGCCAAGCAGATTTACGACCAGGTCAGCGCCCAGCTCACTCAGCGTGGTCTGATCGTCGAGAAAGTTCTCTTGCGTGATATCCAACTGCCCGCCACGCTGAAAGCCGCCATTGAAGCCAAACAACAAGCCGAGCAGGAATCGCTGGCCATGAACTTCCGCCTGCAGAAAGAAACGCAGGAAGCCCAGCGCAAGCGCATCGAAGCCGCTGGCGTCCGCGATTTCCAGCAGATTGTGGCCCAGGGCATCACGCCCTCCCTGCTGGAATGGAAAGGCATCGAAGCCACCGAGAACCTGGCCAAGAGCCCCAACTCCAAAGTCGTAGTCATCGGCAATAACAAGAACGGCCTTCCCCTGATTCTGGGACAATAGACGATCCAGTGGGGACAGCCCTTCGGCTGTCCATTTGCCCCAAGTACGAAGTGTCAGCGCATCTGGCACCCGCTAGGAGGCAGGCTAAGTTGGAGAGCCTAATGCAATCCGCCCTCACGCCGTTCGCAGCGATTCTGCTCTTCTCGCTCTTGTTGAGCGCGAACTTTGTTTCGGCAAAGCGGGCCGCCGCGAAGCCGGTTCCCCCAGTCATCTACAAGGGCATAACGTATTCCGCACCGAACAACAGCGGACTGATTAACTACGTGCTTGCCTCTGATTCAACCGGGAAGGAGTTGTTTCGCATCAAGATATTTGACATGACCATCGATCCGAAGCTGGAAGAAGATGTTCAGTGGGTTTTTATCACTGGCTTAAGCATCTCGGGAGGTTCGCTTCTGGTCGAGGACGAGAAGGGTCGCTGCTACGTTGTGAATCTGGACACCAAAGCCGTGAAGAGAAAGTACTGATGTCCTAAGAACAGACTAGCGGCATCCCGGGCTGGCCGCGCTGCTACTATGAAATCGTGCTTCCTCTGCTGGATATACGCGAGCTAAGGATAGAATTCCCGGTACGGGTTGAGCCGGGGGCGGTTGCCCTCACACAGACCCTCCCCGCCGTTCGCGACCTTAGCTTCTCCATCGCTCCTGGAGAAGTCCTCGGCCTAGTCGGCGAATCCGGTTCCGGCAAGTCGATCACGTCCCTGGCCATCATGCGCCTGCTTCCGCCCCAGGCGCGCGTTTCCGGCGACATCCTCTTCGCCGAGAACGGCTCGCCCCNNTGCTCATCGCCGACGAACCCACCACCGCGCTCGACGTCACCATCCAGGCCCAGATCCTCGATCTGCTCGCTGAACTTCGCTCCAAGTTCGGCTTGGCCATGCTCTTCATCTCGCACGATCTCGCCGTGGTCTCGCAAGTGGCCGCCCGCGTCGCCGTGATGTATGCCGGAAGCGTGGTCGAACTCGGCCCCAGGAATGAAATCTTTCGCTCCCCGGCACATCCTTACACTCGCGGCCTTCTTCACTCCGTGCCCGACCTGAAAACCGATCGCACCCACCCTCTCGAAACCATCGAGGGCACAGTCCCGCCGCTGCAAGCTATGCCTCCCGGCTGCGCCTTCGAGCCACGCTGCGCATTCCGCATCCTCGAGTGCGCCCGCGCCCTGCCACCGCTAGTGGAGGTCGCCCCCGGACATTGGGCCCGCTGTCCCGTGGTCAATGCGAAATAACAGTTCGCCTGTCATCCTGAACAAGCGTTTTTTACGCAGTGAAGAGCTGGCCTGAGCGAAGTCGAAGGCATCTGGGCGAGCCGCGCGAACCCACAGAGCCTGCCCTGAGAGAGCGGAAGCGACCGAAGGGCGCGTTTGGCTCGCGTTCTTATCCCCGTGTATCCCTTCCGTTCCCGCTCGTTCTATAATCGCCATCCGTCTGGTGTCTATTGCGAATACTGCTGCTTAGCGACATTCACGCCAACCTCGAAGCGCTGGAGGCCTGCCTCGCCGCAGCTCCATCGTTCGATCTCGTCGCCAACCTCGGCGATGTCGTCGGGTACGGCGCGAGCCCCAACGAAGTCGTCGAGCGCGCCCGCGGCCTGGGAGCGATCTTCGTCCGCGGCAATCACGATAAGGCCGCAACCGGCCTGCTCGAATTGGATGATTTCAATGCCATGGCCGCCACCGCCGCCATCTGGACCCGCGACCAACTCACTCCCGAGCATCTCGAATGGCTGCGCTCTTTGCCGCAAGGCCCGCTCGCTCTGGAAGACTTCCCCGATGTGCAACTGGTTCACGGCTCGCCGATCGACGAAGACGTCTATATCGTTTCCCTCGGCGACGCCCTCGCTCCTCTCATCACACTCCCAATGCCCTTGACTTTCTTCGGCCACACTCACCTGCAAGGCGGATTCTTCGCCAACGGTTCCAGTGCCGACGGTTTCCGTCCGGAATACCGCACCGTCGGCCAACCCGAGTCGGTCTCGTTGCAACTCAAGCGAGCCACTCGTTACATGATCAACCCCGGCTCCGTCGGACAGCCCCGCGACGGAGATTGGCGCGCCGCCTTCGCCCTCTTCGATACCGAAGCCCAGGTCGTCCACTTCCACCGCGCGCCCTATAACCTGAAAGCCGCGCAAGACCGAATCTTCGCCGCCAACCTGCCTTCGCGTCTCGCCACACGCCTCGCCGCCGGCCGCTGATTGTAGTTAGGAATGTGGCAAGAAAAAGGGACAATGATGCAGGATTTACCCTGTGCTCCTCTGTGGCCCCTGTGTTAAAGATTTGGGCCGCTACCCGTGAATTCAACGAAGCCGTAGTCCCGTTGTAAACTCGTTCGCATGCCTTATCCCCGCACCTCCGCAACCAAGTCTCTCTTTCCGCGCGAAAACTCCCCGGGTGAAAATCCTCCCGCGCACTATCTGATCGCTCACAGCGACGGCGGAGCCCGCGGCAACCCCGGCCCCGCCGGATATGGAGTGGTAGTTCAGGATGAGTCCGGGAAGAAAGTAGCCCACCTCAGCGAATACCTCGGCCACCAGACCAACAACTTCGCCGAGTATCAGGGATTGATCGCCGCCCTCGAATACGCCCTCCAGCACGGCCCCAAGGCGCTCAAGCTCATCAGCGATTCCGAGCTGCTCGTCCGCCAGATCAAAGGCATCTACAAAGTGAAGAACCTCACGCTTAAGGATCTCCACGGCCGCGCCAAAGAACTGATCGCGCAACTGGAGTGGTTCTCGATAGGCCACGCTCTCCGCGAACACAACACCGAAGCCGACCGCCTGGCCAACGAAGCCATGGACAAAGGCATGAGAAGAAGCGTGGCCACGGACCGTGTGGGGCGGACACTCTTGTCCGCAAACCCGGACGGGGGCAAAGACGACGAAGGCAAAGCAGGAAGCATGCGCCCAGAACGTCGTCCTGCCAGCACAGCCCATGTGCCTGCTAATCCAGCCCAACAGGAACTAGAGGGCATAATCCGCAACGGAGTAGTAGAACTAACGAACGGCAAACTCCCCGAAGGCACCCCAGTCCAAGTGCGAGCCAAGAACGGAGGTTGAGCTAGCAGCCAGAAGCTAGTAGCGATCTCACTCCGCCACCGAAGTGTGGTCGTGCACAATCTTCCATCCCTCAGGGAACTTGCGGAACACCAGCGTGAACAGCCCATGCGGCGTCTTCCCATCGGACATCGTCAACCGCCACGCGCCGCGCACAAAGGCCGCATCCGCGCCCAACATCTCGATGCGTAAGCCGGAGAATTCCAGCTTCCCCATCTCATGACCGGGACTCGCATAGGCTGCACGATACCGCTCAATCGTGGCCTGCCAACCGTCATGCTCCTTCGCACCAGAAAAAAACGTCAGCTCCGGAGAATTCCAGTAGCCTGCCATGAAGCCCTCGAGATCACGCCGATTCCAGGCTTCCTGCTGCGTGCGCAGTACCTGCTCGACGGCAGCCTTCGCACCGTCTTGATTGGAAGGGTTCATCGCAGTCTGGCCGCTGATCAGCGACCCGCAAAAGAGAAAGAGGAAGAGGAAGAGAACGAGAAAGCAGGAAATGACAAACCGGTCGCGCACGCGAACCTCCGGAGCTCGCTAAATAGAGCGCACCAGTTTCGCACAAGCTTGGATAAGGGGAATTGCGGAAGGAACTTCGAAGCGGCGCTTGAGTCCTACGCCCGGCCCTTCTTGGCCGCGACCGCTTTCCCCGCTACTTCCCAGGGACGCTTCGGCCGATCCACCGGCGCTTTGTCGTCGTCCTTTAGGCGATCGTAGTGGTAGGAGTCGCTCACCGTCCCCAGCGACTCGTTGTATAGGCTGGGCTGTCCAAGCGCCACTTTCAGCTCTTCCGCAAACGACTGGAGCGCTTTCAGGTGGTCGGCCGTCGCCGGAATTTCCGTCTTCGAGTTTTTCAAGAACTGCTGGTAGCCGCGGTTGACGAGCTTCGAGATTTCGCTGCCGATCAAGTATCCGGGATGCGCGAAGATCTTCACGCCATCCTCGGCCGTCTTCTGAATCGCGGCCGATACGTTGTATTTTCTGAGGAACACGCGCCCGTTGGTGCCCGGCGCTTCCAGCACATCGAATCCGTGCTCGCGCAGCCAGGCCAGCGCCTCCTCGTAGGTTCGTGCTTCAATTGCTTTGGACATTTTTCTCCGCTTCCAACATCTCTTTAGATGCAGGCTCCGCGCAAACCGCCCAGTTACTTTCGCGCTGCATCGGACTTGCAATCTATGTCATCTAAAGACACCATACTACATAGCGTGTTTCGCCCGCTGTTGCACATTACGATAGTCACGAGGCAATGGTTCGATCATGAGTCAGACTTCAGCCCGGTTGGCGGCAACGCTCGCGGCGCATCAAGCTCCGCCACCTGCCATCCCGCGCTTGGGCCAGAGTCTGCTCGACCGCATCGGCAACACACCCCTGCTTCGCTTTGATCAACTCACCTCGCATTTGCCCAGCGTCACACTGTTGGGCAAGGCCGAATGGTACAACCCCGGGGGATCCGTGAAGGACCGTGCCGCGGCCAACATCGTGGCTGAAGGCCGACGTAGCGGCTTGTTCACTCCCGGTAAAATCCTGCTCGACGCTACCAGCGGAAACACCGGCATCGCCTATGCCATGCTGGCTGCGGCTGAGGGATTCCCGGTGACCTTGTGTATGCCGCAGAATGTTTCCGCCGAGCGCAAGAAGATCCTGAGCACCTACGGCGCGAACATTCTCTATACCGACCCCGGCGAAGGCTCCGACGGCGCCATCCGCCTGGCTCGCGAGCTTGCCGCCAGGCATCCCGATTTATATTTCTACGCCGATCAATACTCCAGCGACGCCAACTGGCTGGCCCACTATCACGGCACCGCGAACGAAATCTGGCAACAGACCGAAGGCAGCGTCACTCACTTTGTCGCCATGCTTGGCACCAGCGGGACCTTCATGGGCACCACCCGCCGCCTGAAGGAACTCAATCCCGCCATTCGCTGCATTTCGCTCCAGCCCGATTCCTCGTTTCACGGCATCGAAGGCGCCAAGCACATGGCCAGCGCCATCGTTCCCAAAATTTATGACCCAACGTTGGCGGATGAAAATCGTGAGATCGCTACCGAAGACGCCTACGTGATGGCTCGCCGCCTCGCCCGTGACTGCGGACTGCTCGTCGGCATCTCCGCTGCGGCAGGCGTCTTCGCCGGCCTCAAACTTGCCGAGCAGCTCCAATTGAGAGAAGAACAGCAGGCCGTGATTGTCACGGTTCTCTGCGACTCCGGTGACAAGTATTTGAGCGAGAGATTCTGGACAGAGAAATGAAAATGTTCACCACAGAGACACAGAGAAGAGCGATTCTTAGAACTTCAGTCTGGAAATCCAGGATGACAAGCCGCTCTTCTGATTTTCTCCGTGTCTCCGTGGTAGATTCTGATTTTCCATGCTGAGAATCGCTTCCAAAGATTACGCCGCACTCCGCCGCCACGGTGAAGAAACCTACCCTCACGAGTGCTGCGGCATACTTCTCGGCCGCACGGACGACAACGGCACGCGTATCGTGACCTCGACTGCGCGCTGCGGTAACACCCGCACCGATTCGCCGCAGAACCGCTACAACATCGATCCTCGCGAACTGATTCGCATCCAGCGCGAGGGCCGGGAGCGCGGTGAAGACATTGTCGGCTTCTACCACTCCCACCCCGATCATCCCGCGCACTGGTCCCCGACCGATCTCGCCGAAGCCCATTGGATCGGTTGCTCCTACGTCATCACCAGTGTCGAGCAAGGGATAGCGGCGATCACCAACTCGTTTGAACTCATCGGCTCCGACGAGGCTGACAAGAAACTCGTCGACGAGAAGATAGAAATAATCTAACCCGATTTAGCCGTGTCGCCACGGCAAATGTGGGGACAGCCGCCCTCGGCTGTCCAGTCGAGCGAAGCTCGACTAGGTTTTCGCGCCGATCTAATCCTGTACGGGCCCGACCAGCCCCCCGCAAACTCCTTGCTGGATGCCGATTTCCATGGTTTTTCACAACGCCGCGAAGCTCACATGTAAAATGAGGTCGATTCATTCCAAGGGCCGAAATCGCGAAAACGCGCTTCTGGTGCACCTTCTGCGCGAACTCGCCTCGCGCCCTGCACCAATTCCGGTCACCCGCCTGTGGACGCGCTGCACTCGGCTGAAAATACGCGGGTTACAAACGCAAAGTTTTCATTGACTCTAAAAACAAAAAGAGTAGAAACATAATCGTTCTTTGACAGCTTCTAAAGTTTTTCCGGTTGGTGCGGCGTCCGGGACTCAAGCGCAGTCACCCTCCTCATGAAAATGAGCAGGGAGGGCAAGCAAGGGTCTATAGCAAAGCGCCGGTCGAGGAGAACAAGAAGAAACGTCGAAGGCAGGATAGAGTTCCG
>PMXH01000345.1 GCA_003165855.1 Acidobacteriaceae bacterium
CTTTCTTGTCGGTTTCGCGCAGGCCATCTCGCGCCTCCACCGCTTCGGCAAACCGGGCATCGAGATCGGCAGCCTGGGCAATGCGCCGGCAGTTCGCGCATTTCCCGCAGAAGTCCGGCAGCCCGTCCGCCTCAGTCGGCGCCAGGCAATTCAAGGCCTGCGCCAGCATCAACGCCAGCGTGTACTTTCCCGATCCCCGCGCGCCGGAAAGAATCACCGCATGCGGAAAGTGTTTCCGCGCCAGCATATCCCGCAAGCGGCGGACGGTTTCGACGTTGCCGTGAAAATCAGAAAAGCTCATTGCTCAACCCAGTCAGAATCTACCACGGACACACGAAGGTACGAAGAACGCACCTACACGAAACCCTCAAGAGCGGTTTTCTCCGTGTCTCAGTGTCTCCGTGGTGAAATCACACGCTTCTCCCCGCCAGCTTCAGCTTGCGTCCGACAACCTCCATAATCTTTCGATGCGTCTGCGCCGGCGTACCCCGGGCGTCCACCGCGACGACGCGTTGCGGCTCTCTTGCCGCAATCGCCAGATACCCTTCATGCACGCGGGCGAAAAAGGCGCGGTTCTGCTGCTCGAATCGGTTTTCGTCCGAGTAGGTTTTACCCGCACTCTTACCTGAACTACGGTTCGCAGCTTTTGTCGCAGCATGGGAAGCACGCCGGTTGCGGCGACGCGCGCGTCCCACGCTCATCGCCGGGTCGGAATCGAGCAGGATCGTCAGATCAGGCTGCAAGTCTCCACAAAGCACGCGGTGCAATTTCAGTACGGCTTCGGTGCCCAGCTTACGGCCGCTGCCCTGGTAGGCTTCCGTGGAATCGGTGAAGCGATCGCAAAGCACAATCTGCCCGTGATCGAGCGCCGGCTGGATCACCTCCGCTATGTGCTGCGCCCGCGACGCAAACATCAAAGCCATCTCCGCCAACGACGAAAGACCCTCCGTCGCCGAGTCCAGCAAAACGCGGCGAATCTTCTCGCCCGTCGCCGTTCCGCCTGGTTCGCGCGTTTCCACCACTTTATGTCCGGCCGCGCGCAGCGCAGCCGCCAGCTTACGCATTTGCGTGCTCTTGCCGGTGCCGTCCAGTCCTTCGAAGGTGATGAATTTTCCGCGCCGTGACATCGTGGAAATGATAGCAGTGCTGGTGCATCCCTGTACTGTCGCTCTCCTCGGCTGCTATAGTCTAAAATTCCGCCAGGCGAAGAGCATTCATTCCATCGACACAATGGGGGCCACGAATATGAAACTCTCAAGAACCTTGGGAGTAGTTTGTCTTGTGCTATTCTTCTCGCTTTCCAGTTGGTCAGCTACGCCGCCCACCGTAACCATCTTTGTGGACGCCACCTCGGCTTCCCGCAAAATCTTCCACGCCAAGTTGAAGATTCCTGCCAGCGCCGGCGACCTGACGCTCTATTACCCGAAGTGGATCCCCGGCGAGCACGCTCCTGACGGCCCTGTGGTCGATCTGGCCGGACTCAAATTCTCCGCCAGCGGCAAAACTCTGAAATGGCGTCGCGACCTGCTCGACGGCTTTACCATCTACGTCGAGGTTCCAGCCGGTGAGACTGAAGTGAACGCTGAACTGGACTTCCTTTCTCCCGCGACCTTCGAAGGCGGCTTCTCCGCCGGTTCTTCCGCCACCGACAAAATGGCACTCATCAGTTGGAATCAGGTTCTGCTCTACCCCAAGGGCTGGAAGTCCGACGATCTCACTTACGTGGCCACTTTGAAACTCCCTGCCAATTGGAAATTTGGCACGCCTTTGCCCATCGCCTCCACGACCGGCGACAACGGTGAAACAACCATCACATTTCAGCCGGCTCCCCTAACCACCCTGGTCGATTCTCCCGTAATCACCGGCGAATTTCTTAAGGTCGTCAAGCTGGCCGACGATCCGCTCGTCGAGATGGATATCGCCGCCGACAGCGCCGCTGCTCTCGCCCCTCCGCAGGAAGTCTGGGATCACTACAAGAATCTGGTCGAACAGGCGAACAAACTTTTCGGCGCGCATCACTATCGCGATTACCATTTCCTGTTCAGCCTCAGCGATCACGTCGCGCACTTCGGTCTGGAGCATCACGAATCCGACGACAGTCGCGTCGATGAGCGCGGACTTGTCGACGAAACCGCTCGCAAAATGGAAGCCAGCCTGCTTCCTCACGAGTACGTGCATTCTTGGAACGGAAAGTACCGGCGCCCCGCCGATCTCACCACTCCGGACTATCAACAACCCATGCAGGACGATCTCCTGTGGGTTTATGAGGGCCTCACGAATTATCTGGGCACGGTGCTGACCGCCCGCAGCGGGTTGCTCTCTGCCGACCAGGCGCGCGACGATCTTGCTCTAACCGCCGCCGCTCTTGACCACACTCCCGGCCGCGCCTGGCGCAACCTTCAGGACACAGCCGATGCTGCCCCGCAACTTTATTTTTCGCCGCAGGCGTGGCACTCCTGGCGTCGCGGCGTCGATTTCTACGAAGAAGACACGTTGAACTGGCTGTGGGTGGACGTCATCATCCGCCAGCAGAGCAAGGGCAAGAAGACGTTGGACAATTTCTGCCAACTCTTCCACGGCGCTCCCAGCACCGGACCGATGGTGAAGACTTACACCTTCGACGATGTCGTCAATGCTCTGAACCAGGTCGTAGCCTACGATTGGCGAGGCTTCTGGACCGAGCGCCTGACCAACCACAGCCCCGGTGCACCGCTGAACGGAATCGAAGGCAGCGGATGGAAACTGGTCTACGACGAATTTCCCTCCGAAATGTCCCGTGGCGGCGAAAGCAACTTTCACTTCATCGACGTGGCCGATTCGATCGGGATCGAACTCCGCGAAGACGGAACCATCACCGACACCATCGAAGGCATGCCCGCTGCCCTGGCCGGAGTCGGCCCCGGCATGAAGCTGATCGCGGTGAACGGCCGCCAATATTCGCCAGAAGTCCTGCGCGACGCGCTCAAAGCTGGCAAGGGCGGTACCGCTCCTCTTGAACTTCTCGTCGAGAACACCGACTACTACAAAACCTACAAGCTCGATTATCATGGCGGCGAGCGCTACCCTCACCTGGTACGCGATGAATCGAAGCCCGACTTGCTCTCGGAGATCTACAAGGCAAAGTAGTTCAGACGACCATGGTGAAAGTAGAGTAAGAGCTTTACCCTGTGGACCCCCGTGTCCCCTGTGTTTAAAGACTTTGATCTCGTCTCGTCGAGGAGATGCCAACCATGAGCTCGCGCCAGCCCATGCCGCTTTCGATCCGCGTCCTGTGTCTTCTAACGCTAGCGCTCTACTCACCAAACTTCCTCCGAGCTCAATCGCAGGCCTCAATCCTGGGCTTCACTCCGTCCGCCGCCACGCATGAAGCCGAGATCGAAAGCAAGTTCAAAGCCATTCCCTCCCCGGACGAAGAACGCCGCCAGCATCACATCTTCACCGCCGAACCGCACGTCGCCGGCTCCGCTCGCAACAACGAACTGGCCCGCTACATCGCCGACCAGTGGCGCAACGAGGGTCTCGAGGACGTCATCATCCGCCGCTACGATGTCTACGGCAGCAATCCCAAGAGTACCTTCCTGGAAATGACCGCGCCCGTCCATTACCGCGCCGGCCTCCGCGAACTGCCCGTCGCCGGCGATTCCGACTTGAAGAACAAGAGCATCAGCTCCGCCTGGAGCGGCATGTCCGCCTCCGGAGAAGTCACCGCCCCGCTCGTCTACGCCCACAGCGGCAATCCCGAAGACTACGCAGTTCTGCGCCAGCAAGGCATCGACGTCAAAGGCAAGGTCGTGCTCGTGCGCTACTCCAATCCCTACAGCTATCGCGGATTCAAAGCGCTCACCGCCCAGCGCGAAGGCGCGGCCGCCATTCTCATCTACAGCGATCCCGCCGAAGACGGATACAAGAAAGGTCAGGTCGACCCCAAAGGCCCCTGGGGCCCGGAGTATCACATTCAGTGCGGCGCCATCACCTACGACTTCATGGTCCCCGGCGATCCGCTCACTCCAGGATGGGCTTCGGTTCCCGGCGCCAAGCGCATTCCCGTCGAGGAAGCCGTTTCAATCCCGAAGATCATGGCCCTGCCGCTCTCCTGGCACGACGCCAAACCGCTGCTCTCGAACATGGACGGCCCCATTGCTCCCGATAGCTGGCAGGGCGGACTGCCCATCAAATATCACCTCGGCGGCAAGCGCGTGCGCGTGCATGTGAAGATCGAGATGGACAACTCCACGCAACCCTACTACGTGGTCGAAGGCCGCATTCGCGGCGCGGAGTTGCCCAACGAGTGGATCGTGCTCGGCAATCACCGCGACGCCTGGGTCTTCGGCGGCGTCGACCCCAGCAGCGGAACCGCGTCCATGATGGAACTAACTCGCGCTCTGGGAAAGTTGGCCAGGTCCGGCATGCGTCCGCGGCGAACCATAGTCGTTTGCAGTTGGGACGGAGAAGAAGTCGGCCTCACCGGCTCCACCGAGTGGGGAGAGCAATTCGCCGACGAACTCCGCAACAAAGCCGTCGCCTACATCAATGTCGATGAGGCCACGTCGGGGCCAAACTTTCACGGCCAGGCCGTGGCCTCGCTTGCACCCATGCTGGTCGAGACCGCTCACACGCTGAAAGATCCCTCAGGCAAGACATTGTATGAAGCGTGGCAGGAATCATCGACGCGCGAAGGGCGCGAAGCCAAACAATCGGAAGCAGTCACTGACTCCAACCTGGCTGATACCCGCATCGGCAGCGGCTCTGACCACACCGTATTCCTCAACTTCGTAGGCATGCCCATCCTCGGCCTCCAGTTCGACGGACCCTATGGCGTGTACCACTCCGCCTACGACGACTTCTTCTGGATGAACCACTTCGGCGATCCCGGCTANNCTGTCATCCTGAGCGGAGTGGCTGCTTCGCGCTTCGCGAAGCAGACGCAGTCGAAGGATCCCTGCCCCACCTGCGAGCCGCCCGGGAGCGCCGCGACTCCTCTCGACCTAAGCGGAGTAAGAATCGCCATCGACGACTTCGAAGCCGCCGGCAAGCGCCTCGATGACTCCGCAGCCCGCGCCCTGGCCTCCGGCGCAATCGATCCCAAACTCGCCGCCACCATCAATCACGGCACCATGCAAGTCGAACGCAACTGGCTCAACCCCGACGGCATCCCCGGCCGCCCTTGGTTCAAACACATCCTCTACGGCGCCCGCTTCACCTACGCCCACCTGGAGTTGCCCGGCCTAACCGAAGCAGTCGAGAAACAAGACTGGCCCACGGCCAAACAGCAAGCGGAAATCTTGCGTCAGGCCCTAATCAACAACACGAAGCTAGTCAACGAACTCGACTCCGCCTTGAACGGCCAGCCAACCGAGGCCGGAAAGTAACTTCGGAACACACGATTTTGGGTGGCGCAGCGCTTCAGCGCTGCGGTAAAGGCTCTTCGAATTCAAACTCCACTTGCTCCACCGGACTGCTCCACACCGGAGCGAACGACTGCCGGTGCAGCGGCGTAGGACCGTACTTCTCCAAAGCCGCCAGATGCTGTGGCGTGCTGTAGCCCTTGTGCGAAGCCAAGCCGTATTCGGGGAAGACGGCATCCCACTCGCACATCATGCGGTCGCGCTCCACCTTGGCCAGAATCGAAGCCGCCGCAATCGAAGCCGAAAGCGCATCCCCATGAATGATCGCCCGCTGCGGCAGTTCGCAATCGAGGCGCATCGCATCAATCAGCAGATGATCCGCCGCAGGTTGCAGGCGCATCACCGCCTCGCGCATCGCGAGCCGCGACGCCTGGTAGATGTTGATCTGGTCGATGCGCGCCGCATCCACGGCCGCCACCGCCCATGCCACAGCATGTTCCCGAATGCGCGGCGCCAGCAGTTCGCGCCGTTCCGGCGGCAGCAGCTTGGAATCGCGCAAGCCGCGAACCCGGTAGCCCCGTTCGAGAATTACCGCGGCCGCCACCACCGGGCCGAACAACGATCCGCGCCCCACCTCGTCCACTCCCGCCACCATCGCAGCCCCTGACGCCCAGGCATTTTTTTCGAAGCGCAGCGTGCAGCGCAGCTTTTTCAGCAGCCGCAGTTTCGCCGCCGATGGAGACAGCACGAACTCGGATGAAACCTTCGCAGCACTCGACATTGAATTGGATGTGGGATGAACTCTGCCCACCATCTTCCCTTGCCAGCCGACATTCCCGCAAGCGAGAAAATGCACGGCAACGGATTCTCCCCCCTGCGGCTGGATTGTCCATGCCACTCTCAGGCCATAACCTCCGCATGAAGGTCACGCCGCTTGGTAACCATTACTTCGATTACGAACGTACATTGTCCACTTGGACATGTACTGCTATGTTGAGCACAATCCCGTTCGCGAGGAGCAGTTGTGAACGACGCAGCAATCCAGCCGCGGCAAGGTACGCCAGAAGACGGCGCGCCGCAGAACGGTGCGCCCATCGAGAAGTTGATTCACCTGGCGCTCCCGGTTCGCCTCACTCACATGCAGAACGGCGCACGCGGCGGCCTGGAACTGGCTTGCACTTATGACATCCATCCACGAGGCGCGCGATTGCTCAGCGTTCGCGATGTCAAGGTGGGAGATTTGGTCACGGTCGAACGCGGACGCAACAAGTCCGTGTGCCAGATAGTTTGGACTGCCGATCCCGGCTCCGCCCTGCGCGGTCAGTTCACGGTGGAATGCGTTGAGGGCAGCAGGACTCCTTGGGAAGAAGAACTGCGGCAAATGGAAGAGCAGTATTTGCCGGTCATCCCGGCCGGACCGAACCGGAAGCCCGTGATGAATGCGTTCCGCAAAGGCGATCAGAATCGACGACGGCGGCCGCGCTTCCAAGTGGAGGGAGGCGCCGATGTAGCGGAGATTGGTGGACAATCCCGCGTCGAAGGACGACTGGAACAGATTTCCGAATACGGCTGCCTTATCAGCGCAGGCAGTCTGCTCACGCCCGGCACCGCTTTAAGGCTGGTCCTGAATATGTGCGACGTCAGCGTCGCGTTGCGCGGGCACGTGAGAAACACGACCGGGGACCGCGCCATGGGCGTCGAGTTTCAGGAGATCCGGCAGGGCGACCGTCCGCTGCTTGACTATGTGTTGAACCGGTTGAAGAAACCACGCATCGAAGACTTCGCGGACCTTGAAGTCGTCACCGAGCCTATGGGAGCAGTCGCGGGATAGAGACTGCGCTTCTGCCGCGTCGCGTCCCATGCGGGGCGAGACGCGAGCTAATGGAGTTCGACTCGGTAGCGTTCAGCTCGGTCTTTCGACGTCGCGCAGGCGCGCCGCTTTGCCCTTGAGGCCGCGCAGATAATAGAGCTTAGCGCGGCGGACCTTGGAGGAGCGCAGCAGATCGACCTTGTCGATCACTTTGGAGTGGACGGGGAAGATGCGCTCCACGCCCTGGCCGAA
>PMXH01000192.1 GCA_003165855.1 Acidobacteriaceae bacterium
GACTTCTTCGCCTACCTCATAGCAGCAGCTGTGAATGCCCGGCCCAATGGCAGCTTTGAGGTCGCCAGCCCGGCTGCCGAAGTGCCGTCGCATCTCGCCTACGCCCTTCTCGACGATGCGTTTCACCGTGCCGCGCCAACCGGCATGAAATACCCCGACCGCACGGCGCTTAGGGTCGACAAGAAGGATGGGCAGGCAATCGGCTGTCTGAATGCCAAGCAATAGGCCAGGAGTGGCCGTGATCAGGCCATCGCCGGCAAGTTGCGATTCAACTGACGAGTCGACAAACCGGATGACGTCGGAATGAACCTGGCGCAGCGTGACCAGCGGCCAGAGATCCGCGCCAGCTTTCTGTGGGGCCTTCCGCGCTGTACTTCCTGGCTTACTTACGGCGCCGAGTTCACGCAGGAACGCGGCGCGGTTGCGTTCGACGGCAGCTTTGGAGTCGTCTTTGGTGAATCCGAGATTGAGCGCGCCCTTGCCATATGTGGGCGAGAATCCTCCCACCCGTGTGGAAAATCCGTGGACGAGCCAGGGAAATTTGCTGAGGTGGCTGGAGCGAAGAATGTTGAGTTTCGTTTGCTTAGGAACGCGATTCGGCACTCCCACATGTTACCCGAGGCGAGTTCGGAACGATAACCGGGAGGTCAGGGACGGGCTGAATGCCGGTCGGCCCAGCGTTGCCGAACCCCAGCGAGAAATTTCTTCTTGTCCTCACGCATCAGGCGCACGAGCGCTTGGTTGCCGGTATCTTCGTGGGCGGCCGCCCAGAGCACCATCTCGGTGAGCACTGGCGCCAGATCGATTCCCTTCGCGGTCAAGGAATAGATCACCTTGCGCCCGTCGGACGCATCCGTCTCGGTGGTGATGATTCCGTAAGCGACCAGCTTGCGCAGGCGATCCGCCAGGATGTTGGTCGCGATACCTTCGTAGCACTCCAGGAACTCCTTGTAGGTCCGAAAGCCCCGCAGCATCATGTCCCGAATTATCAATAAGGACCAGCGGTCGCCGAGCATCTCCACCGAAGCATTCAGCGGGCAGCCTGACCGTCGCTTTGGAGAAGCCCTGTTTCTCAGCATCTTCCCCCATGATAAATTATTACTTGCAATTAGCAAGTGAAATGTGGATACTGCTCCAACCTGGCCGTTCGGCACCGACGAGCGGTGGAGGCCGGGTAACCCCCTGCTGGGATGTGTGAGAAGAGGAAGACCAATGACGTTCAAGATAATCAGGACGATCACATTTACAACCTTCGCGCTGGTTGTCATGCTGGGCGCGTGGGAGCAAGCACAGGCAGCGGACGCCAAAACGCCGTATCCCAGCATGGCTGCGATTGAGCAATATCTGATGGAACGAAATGCCGAAGTAGCGCTGGCACGGAGCGCGGCGCCGGAATCCATCTCACGGGATGCCGAGGTCATGGTGCTCGGACAGCATGGTTACGAAACCGCGGTCAAAGGCAAGAACGGCTTTGTATGTCTCGTGGAACGATCATGGACGACTAAAAGCGACGATCCGGAATTTTGGAATCCTAAGCTGCGGGGTCCGATCTGCTTTAACCCGGCGGCCGCACGATCCTACGTTCCATTCACTATCAAGAAAACCGAGTTGGTGTTAGCTGGGGAATCCAAAGCTCAAATGTTCGAAAGCATAAAGTCCGGGCTCGACAAGGGGGAATTGCCGGCGCCGGAACCTGGCGCAATGTGCTACATGCTGTCAAAGCAAGGGTACTTGAACGATCATGACGGGCACTGGCATCCTCACCTGATGTTTTTTGTGCCGCGGGCGGAGGCCGCAACATGGGGCGCAGGTCTGGCGGGCTCCCCGATTCTGGTGACTGACGACGCTGAGGATCGAATGACGGTATTTCTGATTCCGGTCGCCAAGTGGTCGGACGGAACGGATGCGCCCACGTATATGCACTGACCGGCTGATGAGTTTAACTGCGTCTCAGGCCGCGAATTTCTACTTCACTCACGACAAAGGAGAATATATGCAAATGAATCCCTACCTGTATTTCGATGGCGACTGCGAGGCTGCGCTCAAGTTTTACGAGAACGTCCTCGGCGCCAAAATCGTCGTACTGATGACCCACGAAGGCACGCCGATGGCGAAGCACGTGCCTGCGGAATGGCAAACAAAAGTTCTTCATGGCCGTCTGACCATCGGCGACCAGGTATTGATGGCGTCGGATGCGCCTCCGGGAAGTTACCAGAAGCAAGGAGGATTCTCTCTGAGCCTGGGGTTCACCGATGCGGCAGAGGCGGAACGCGTGTTTCATGCGCTGGCGGAAAACGGAACCCAGACGATGCCGATCGCGGAGACATTCTGGGCGGTGCGTTTTGGTATGCTCGTGGACCGGTTCGGTATTCCGTGGATGGTCAACTGCGAAAAAGCGGCGCAGAAAGCGGCTTAGGGCTGCACGACAACATTTGGAGGGCAAGATCATGCAACCAACGATTCAAAATGCTCCGGCATCGAGGACAGGCCTTTGGGCTGGACGTATTCTCAGCGGGCTGGCGGTGGCGTTATTTATTTTCACCGGAGGCTTTGCCTTGCTGAAGCCAGCCATGGCTATGCAGGGGTTCGCGCATTATGCCTATCCGGACGGCGTCGTGCCGAGAATTATCGGGACGGAACTGGTATGTGCCTTGATCTACGCCATTCCCCGTACATCGGTTCTCGGCGCGATTCTATTGACTGGCTACCTGGGTGGCGCCACTGCTACGCACGTTCGTGTGGGTGAGCCGTTCTACCTGCCGATTATTGTCGGCATCGTGGTCTGGGTGGGACTGTACTTGCGCGATGAGCGGCTGCGAGCGCTGGTCCCGCTGCGACGTTCGGCTTCGTAATGGATAACTAAGCAGAACGACTCCCGAAGCAAGGGTCTTGGCTGATAGGAGCTTCATGGCGGACAGCTTGACGAAGAACATATATCAGGAGAGGAACAATGAGCACGGTACGAGTTCTGGTGGGTACGCGCAAAGGCGCATTCATCCTGACGTCAGATGGCAAGCGCGAACAATGGGAGGTCAGCGGGCCGCACTTCGCGGGCTGGGAGATGTACCACGTGAAGGGATCGCCGGCTGATCCGAATCGGCTGTACGCGTCGCAGTCCAGCGGCTGGTTCGGACAATTGATTCAGCGCTCAAATGACGGCGGCAAGACCTGGGAGCCGGTGGGCAATAAGTTTGTGTACGAGGGCACGCCCGGCACGCACCAGTCGTACGACGGCACGCCGCACCCCTGGGAGTTCAAGCGGGTGTGGCACCTGGAGCCGTCGTTGAGCGACCCGGACGCGGTTTATGCCGGGGTGGAAGACGCGTCCTTGTTCCGCTCGACCGACGGCGCACAGACGTGGCAAGAACTCCCTGGCCTGCGCGGCCATGGCTCGGGGCCCCGCTGGCAGCCAGGGGCTGGGGGGATGTGCCTGCACACGATCATC
>PMXH01000011.1 GCA_003165855.1 Acidobacteriaceae bacterium
ATGCCGGTGATGATCGACATCTGGTACAGAGTGCCCATGCGGCCGCGGATGGTCGGAGGAGAAACCTCCGACACATACATGGGAGATAGGAGAGAGACGCCGCCGACCGCCAGGCCTCCCAGAAATCGCGCAGTAACAAACGCTGTAAAGCCAGGCGCCAGGGCGGTGGCAATGGATGTCAGGGCAAACAGCGCCGCGACAACCAGNNTCGAATCCGAAGAGCAGGCCTCCCAGTGCAGCGGTACTGCCTAAGAAAATGACATAGCGCAAATTGATCGGTGGTTTCACTTAGCCACACTCCTTGATGCTTGCTCCAGGGCCTCAGCAAAGCAGGCGCGGGCCAGGTCCTTGTACAGCAGAGCTTGAGCGTAGCGGTCGCTTTCCTCCGCAAGTTGACCAGAGGCATTGGGAAACATGCGAGCGTAATAATGCCTGCCCGAGAGCAGTTCGGGTGCGAAGATGAGGACATCTCCTCGATGAGCACTGCGGAGAAATCCCAGCATGGCGCGCGTCCACAACTCTTTGAAATGGTCAAGATAATTGATATCGCCGTGGGCTTGCAGTGGCCGGGAAGTCAGGCCTGAATCGATGGACACTTGCATGCAGCCGGGGCTGGCGATTCTGCCATGCAAGAATCCAACCCGATCGAAGATGGGTTCCATGAATGCAAGCTTGCTCTTCCAGTCGCCATACACGAGTTCCTGCCCGCAATAGTAGTGACTGAAGTCTCCGTTGAAGCGAACCTCCGGGAACTTCTTCGTGATCTGCACAGTGCGCCACAAATCCTGGGTGATCGTGGCGCGATGCGTCTCGATGAAGATGGGTAATCTGTGTTTACTNNGGTCATTCGTCGTGAGCTGAACGCCTTCAAAACCATCCCCAACCAGGCGCTGGTACCGGGCCAAGCCGTCAAGATGTGGCCATGAGCTATCTTCGCGCAAATCGACGAGGTTATCCAGGTTCAAATAGACAAGGAGCTTTGGGGCATCGGCTGAACCGTCATTTAGGAAACCTGTAGGGGATCTCATTCCGGCCTTTCTAGAATTCGTCGTAAGCGATCTGTTGCTCGCGCACGCCAAGCCCGGCGAGCATCCTGGTGCACGACTTGATCATCATGGGTGGCCCGCACAGGTAGTATTCGACCGCCTCGGGAGCCGGGTGCGTGCGTAAATAGTTCTCCAGGACGACCTCGTGAATGAGGCCGGTCGGTCCGGTCCAACCATCCTCAGCCAGCGGCGAAGAAAGCGCAAGGTGAAACGAAAAATTTCCGTGAGCAGCGGACAATTGGTGAAAATACTCCTCGTAAAAGATCTCCTGTCGCGAGCGCGCTCCGTACCAGTAGCTGATCTTGCGCGAGGTCCCCTGGCTTTCAAGCAAGTGGGCAAGATGCGCGCGCAGCGGAGCCATGCCGGCGCCTCCGCCGATATAAACCATCTCATGCTGCGTGGGCTTGATATGGAAATCACCGAACGGGCCGATGGCTGAAACGATGTCCCCCGGCTTGAGCGAAAAAACGTAGCTGGAACCGGCGCCGGGCGCGCAGTCCTGTCCGGGAGGCGGCGTGGCAATCCGCACATTGAAGCGCAGTTGGCGCTCGGTTTGCGGGTTACTCGCCAGCGAGTAGTTGTTGCGACGACCCGATTCCGGATTACGTGCCACAAGATCAAAGATGTGCTGATTCCTCCACACAGTTGCAAAGGGCTCAGGGATATCGAAATCCCGAAAGCGAATCGAGTCATACGTGGGAATGTCGAATTGCAGATAATCTCCCGGCGTGAAAGGAATGGCCCTCGTGCCGTCTTCAGGTTCAAGAACAAGCTCCTTGATAAACGTGGCAATGCTTCTGTTGCTGACCACGCGAAACTTGAATGCCTCTTGTGCGCGTGCCCCCACGCCTCCAGCGCGAACGATGTTGATATGAATTCGTCCGTTCCACTCCTCGACAGGATAGGTCGCAAGGCCGCGGCAGACAGGCGCGCGCGCCGGTGAGCCGTCAATCAAATTGAAGCGCCCGTTGTGTTTGGGGCATTCGATCATCTTTCCTTTCACAAGGCCGTCTGCGAGATGCGTATTACCGTGCGTGCAGAATCCGTCGGTCGCGAATAAGCCGCCGGCTTCATCGCGATAAAGCGCGTAGGACTTCTTGCCATGGTCGAAGCGCAGTGCATCGCCCTGCCCCAGGCTTGTTGCCGCGCAAATGTCGATCCAGCCCTCGGCATCCGTCTGGGCCTTCGACACGATGAATGCCTCGCGCATGTGCCTCCTGGGCGGTGGCAACTGTCGCTTGACATGGTAGGCCGGATCTTTCGTTTGCCTGAGCAGGGCAGGAATAATCTCGCGCCACGCGGCGGGGATACTGGCGTAGGGCGTGGGGCAGTCCTCCTTGACCACAGCATGCAGTCGCGGCAACGCATGATAGGGAACCAGCGGGAACATGTGGTGCTCGACGTGATAGTTCATATTCCAGTAGAAAAAACGGTTGATCGGATTCATGTACACCGTTCGGCAGTTGAGCCGGTGGTCGAGCACGTTCTCCGCCAGGCCTGCATGTTGCGTCATCCCGTAGATGGGCATGAGCCAGTAGCCAAACAGACTAGCAAGCCCCACGAGCATGACCGGGAAGATGCTGCGTTCGTAAATTGCAATGCCGATCGCCGAGGCATAGATGAGGAAATAGATACGCGCTCTCAGATAGACCTTGGGGAATTCTGTTTCGGGGATGAAGGTCTTTTCGGCTGCGGACATTCGGCCCAGGCAGTGCCTCAAGACGGCCGGGAAGTAATTTGGATAAGCGCGCACACCGAGGAACGTCAGAACGATTGCCTTCAAATCCGGTGGCCGTGGCACGGCGATTTCAGGGTCTCGGCCAACGATGATGGTGTCGCTGTGATGGCGGTTATGACTCCACCGCCAGACGGTCGACTCGCGCATGACCATGAACGAAGCGATCTCGTAAAGAGCATTATTCATCCAGTCCGTCTTGAATGCAGTTCCGTGGCTGCTCTCGTGCCAGCGCGAATCGGAGGTGGAGGCATAAAGCACGCAGTAAATCGCATAGGGAAGCAGCGCCCACCAGGAGCCCCACAGCTTCCAGGTTGCAAGTCCAGCGCCGATGATGAGTGCAAACCAGATCACGGTGTCGCGGATTGCGGGTCCATCGCGCCGAACCAGCAACTGGCGCATCGTTTCGCGTGGCACAGCGCACTGATACCAGTCTGCTTCGGCAAGACCTTTCTGGATGGCGAGCTCCGAGTTGACGCGGGTCAGGCTATAGTCCTGCCGGAGAGGCGATTGCTCGAGCACGGTCGCACTGTTTCCCATTATCAAGTCCCCTTTAAAAGGTCTCTTTCATTCTCAACTTCTGCTCGCGAACAGTTGCTCGTTCATGGCAGCGTTGAAAAGGAGTAAGTCGTGATTTCACTTCGGGCCTTTCCAGGTCGCAGAATGTTGTCGCCCATACTCGGACTGTTCGCTCCATCGGGGTAGCCTTCGCACTCCAGGCAAACACCGGCGTGGCGCGCATACCGCGTGCCGGATTTCCCGGTTAGCAATCCGTCGAGGCCGACTCCCGTGTAAAGCTGCACATAAGACTCAGTCGTGGACAACTCAAGAACGCGTCCACTAGCCGGATGAACCAATCGAGCAGCCGGCACGGGCTTCGCTTGAGCAAGACAATCGCCCGTTCTGCGAATCCGATAAAGGTCTCCGTGGTTTCGAAAAAGCAGCGGGACGGCATCGCCAAGGCCGCGAAGTGTTCTGAAGTCATTGTGCTGGCCATTCACCGGTTTCAGGCGTCCAAGCAACGTCATCTGTTCGTCTGTGGCTACGAACTCATCGGAATGGATCTGGAGAAGATGATCGCTGATGGGGCCGGCTGCTTCCCCGGCTAGGTTGAAATACGGGTGTAGCGTCAGGTTGAATGGAGTCGGCCGGTCTGAGACAGCTTCTGTTTCAACGCGTACGACATTCTCGCCGGTGACTGTATAGATCACCGCAACATCCACGTTTCCTGGATAGCCCTCCTCGCCGTCTGTGCTGCGATACGTGAGTCGCAGAGATGGCGCTCCAGAAGCATCCTGCATGGGGAAAGCGGTCCAGACCTTCTTGTCGAAACCTTCGCTGCCGCCGTGAAGATGGTTCAGGCCGTCATTTGGTGTGAGTTGGTATGCGATTCCATCCAGGCTGAAACGGGCGCCGGTCATCCTTCCCGCTACCCTGCCGATCACGGCGCCAGAATAAGTCCGACCCGTCGCGTAGGGGGCGAGGTTGTTGAAGCCAAGGACTACATCTGCGAGGCGTCCATCGCGGTCTGGGACGAGAAGCCGCGTGACGGCAGCTCCATATGTGATGATTTCGAGCCGCAGGCCTCCCGATCCGCAGAGTGTCCAGGCCTCCACAGCCTTTCCACCGGGCAGAGTGCCGAAAATTCGAGAAGTCAGGGGAAGCAGCATACTAAAGCGAAAGACTCTGCATGATCGTATGGTCGGGTTCGATAAATGTCATCTCGACAGGTGATGAAAAGTTATCGTATATTGTCCAAATGCTCGCGAACCTCAAGCTTGGCAAGGCTTACGATGGCCTTTTGTTTCTGGCGGAATCCGCTCGGAATGTCCAAATGCTCCTGAGCCATCACCATATTGAGCTCGAGGTAAACCTTATTGTTCAGGGAACCATCACCTACGTTATCGATGGCACGCGCTTCACCTTTTCGCCGAGAACTCTGCTTTGGCTTTTTCCTCAACAGGAACACCAATTGGTGGATCGATCCGATGATGCGCAATTCTATGTTGCCGTTTTCAAGCCGTCGCTCATTCGACGATCTTGCCGCTCCTCTGCTTACCAAGGTCTGAAGCACGTTAAGAACGAGAAAGTCGGCGTTTTGAGCACTGTGCTGAAACCGGAGGCCTTTGATCTGACTCGGAGGATCATGGACTCGCTTATGCAGGGCTCATTGGATCCGGATCTGCTCAATAGGGAGGCTGGCTTCGGGCAGTCGTCAGATTTCATCTTCGAGCATCGAGATCCTGACAGCCTGAATGCCGGATTACACTATCTCCTGCTGCTTTGCTGGCGTTGTCAGGTCACAGGCAAGGCGACACGGGATGCGGTCGATCTGCATCCGGTGGTGCGTCGTGCCCTTAAGCTCTTGAGCGAGGGTGACACGGCGCTGAACATGAGTGATTTGGCGAAAGCCTGCGGGGCGAGCAAGGCCTATTTGAGCAGGATGTTTAGTCGGCAGCTTGGTGTTCCTATGAGCAGGTATCGCAATTCGCTGCGACTCTCCCGTTTTTTTGAGCAGTACCAGCAGGAAGACCAAAAAACGATTACTGAGGCCGTTTATGCAGCCGGCTTCGGGAGTTACGCGCAATTTTACAAGGTTTTTTTGCAAGCCTATGGTCATGGCCCGAGAACCTCATTGCGGCGTAAGGCAGAAGACCAATGAAGGGGAACACTGGACGTTTAGAAAACAACCCTCGTTTACCCCTCGAATCCTGCCCTCCTGCGAAGATCGAAGCCTTCAACACTATTCCGTCGAGGTGATCTTGGAAGCGCGGGAGAAGGCGCCGGCTTCGCGACCCTGTCGTGCAGCCAGCGCAAGCGTGATCATTTGAACCGGCAAAATCTCAAGAATCGGCCTTAGCGACTCAGTAGTTGCTACCGTCCGAAAGAGCGCCAGATCGCTTTCTTCCGAGACCAATTGGCAGTTTCCCTCGAGGTCAAGAACTTCAGCAGCCAACCTGCTGTTTAAGTGCGCAGAACGCTCACCACCCTGAAAAACAAGAAGAAAGAGTTCATCGCTTAGCATCTCAACGGGTCCGTGGCGGAAAGCCGCCGCACTCATGCCTTCGGCTGGGAAGCGAGCAGCCTCCTTGATAATCAATCCGCCAGTTCCCGTTGTTGCAAGAGAAGGCCCACGCCCGGCTAGCACCAGATGGCGCACGCCCCGCAGGCAAAACAGAGCTTCCTCGACGTGCTCACGCCAGTTTGCGAGATATTGGTCCACCAAATCAGCGATTGCTTCATTCGGCGCGTCGGCGGAAGGTACTTGATCCTGTGGGCACAGAACTTCGCCCACGCGGCTCAAAGCAAGCAAGCTACTGACATAGGTTTTGCACGAAACGGATGACTCCACTCCAGCGTCAATCCGGACGACTCCGTTTGCAGCGTGCGCGAGCGGAGAGTCCAGGTCGTTGGTAACTGCGATCAGTGTCGATCGACCCGCATCGATATCGAGCAAGCGCAAAATCTCTGCGCTTCGTCCAGATTGCGAAACTGTAAGAACAACAGTATTCGGGCCGAGGAGTCCGTTCCAGTAGTAGTTCAGCTCTGAGGTCTCGAGCATTAAAGGGCAAATGCCCGATTCCGCCAGGCGGATCGCCAAAGGATGAAGGGCATGGTAGGAAGAGCCCATCCCGGTGAGGATTACGGAGGGCGGCTGAGGAGCCCTGAGCCTTTTGCCTACATCAGTCAGCTCGGCGGGCAGCGGCGTGGCCAGCGTGCGCCTTAATGAAGCGGGCTGTTCCAATAAGTCGCGAACATAAGCCCCTTCAATCACAGGATAGGTTGTTCCCATCGCTCGTCCTCATTCCAGGTCTGACCTGACCCCAATCAAGCGGGGTCCGTTTGCGAGCTGGAGCCGCCGTGGTGCCCCTATTTCGGGCGGTTCCGGCTGCAAGCAACCAAAGAATACACAATGCGCAGTATTTGCGCAAGCGCTTGCTTTATGATGAGAAACTTCAGTTCGAAATTTCGCCCCTCCTGCCTGACCCCGTAG
>PMXH01000027.1 GCA_003165855.1 Acidobacteriaceae bacterium
GAATCATTCAGGAACCAAATAGAATCGGCTTAACCGTCGCGATAAGGCGCCGAAGATCGCCGTCATTGTGCCTGAGATGGTCGTGACTCCAAAACACGTTGGTGTCGGCGTAGCAATCGTCCGCCAAAGATGTCCCAATATTCTCAAAACTAAAACTCTTTCCCAGCTCCTTCTTAAGGTCTTCCGGTGTCAGCTTCGACCCGATCACAAACACGCGGTCCCGAAGGTCTGGAGGAATCGCTTGGTCGAACTCGGCGCGGCGATCTGTGAAGTGCCCGTCGAAGTCAATCAGCAACACNNATCGTGTAGGACAAAGCCGTCCGCCAATTGTCGATCGCGATCATCTTCGGGGATCACGTAAACGTGGGGAGCATACCTGTTCATGTTTATCCGATGATCTCGTCGCGGATCAACGCGTTGATCAGATCACCGCTGTAGGGGATTTCCGTCATCAGCCTGGGAAGAGTTGGATCCATATGCGTCTTGCGCACGAGCACAAATGTATTTTCGTCGGAGAATTTGCGAATTGTTTCCGGGTGGTGAGTCGTTGCGATGAATTGGCCACCCCGGTGCGCCATTTTTCGGGTTCTTCCGCACTTTGCGTGAAAGTGGCTCATTTTCTGGTTCCTCCCGTTCGCTTGATTCAATTTGGTGTCGGTCAACTCGGCGATCGACATCGGCTTCCGGCCGCAGCCAACAATGACCCTTGAATCGCTTCGCAGGCGCACGGGAGTGCGCGCCTTTGATTCCAACAAATCCGTTCAACGGCCTTCACCTCAGCCGGCGTGCAACACGCGCTGGCGCAGCAGGTCAAAATTCGCCCGGCCGTACATCTGGCGTTTGACCAACTTCAGCCGATTGATCTGGCCTTCCACCTGTCCCTGACTCCAAGGTTGTTTCACCGCTTCAACCACGGCCGACCAGTCTTGCCGCAGGGTTCGTGCAAACCGCCGGATTTCCTCCAATGTCGATGGCTCCTCCGCCAATTGCGTCCATGCTTCCAACGCATCGATATCGTGTTCCTTTAAGATGCGACCGAATTCCCTGGCCAATTCCGCCGTCTCCTGCAACTGCGGCCAACGACGGTAGATCTCCTTCAATAAGGACTGATCGTCCGACGACGGCGTGGGCACATGACCCAGTGCCAGCCAGGCAATTCGGCGCGCCGAAGGTCGAATCACCCTTGGCGGCCTGAAGGCCGGTTGTGGCCCCCTGGCGCCGCGGCGACCACACGCCCTTCGCAGCCGGCGCACTTGAAGCCGGACCATATCATGAGAGCCTGTGAATCCCAGCGTCTGAATCTCCTGCCACAACCGTCGGACGTTGTCGTGGCCTTCCTCCACACGCTGCCTGAGCAGCGGCATGAAGGGATCGATCGCGATCGAACCTCGCCTGGGTGTGGCGCGTTCCGGGAACTGCTCGGCATGGGCAAACCGCTCCACTGCTTTGCGGCTCATCTTCAGCGTTCGGACGATCTTGCGCAGGCTTATGCCCTGTCGTTGCAATTCCTTCACTTGCTGGTAACGCGCTAGCCTTCGCGTGCGACTATTCTGTTTCAACTGCTCGGCCCGTGATAAACAAACCGGCGCAACGGTGGGCACCACAACGGCCGGCGCCGGCGTCGATAACTCTCCAATCGACGCCACTTCTCTGGCGGCTTCCGCCAGCAGGAACTGCCTCCGATCAATGCCCCGCTGAAGCGCATCGGTCAGGTTATGCAGCAGGTGCCACCTATCGGCAACCTGAACGGCATCCGGCGCGCCGATTGACGCGCCGCGGGCGTACTCACCGCCCCGGTCCCGACTGATTACCTCGGCGCCTGGATGCTTTTCAAGCCAGTCAACCAAGCCCTCGGCGGATCGTTCAGGCAGCAACTCAATGGGGCGATGCGATTCCAAATCGCAGAGAATCGTTCCGTAGACCTGCCCCTTGCGCAGCGCCCAGTCGTCCACGCCCAACACCTTGGGTGTTTCAGCAACCGGCGCCGGTGCTCGTCGAATCAATCTCAAGATCGTATCCCCGCTGACTGGCATCCCCAGCCGGCCGGCCAGGCGCGCGCCGGGTTCGGCGGCGGTCGTGAAGCCCACGTCCTGCAACGCCGCAACCAACCGGCCAGTCTTCCGAGCGTGACGAGCGGCCACGCCCGTCATGGGCTCGGCGAACGTCTGACCGGGGCAGTCGGGATGGTCACAGAAGAACCGGCGCAGTAACAGAACCAGCCAAATGACCTGGCCGTGCGCCGGCAGGTCTTGAAGTGTCCGGCGATAATGGCTGTGCACCCGGCTGGATCGCTGCCCGCAGAACGGACATGGGCAGGACTCCGCGACCGGCGTCAGCGTGATAACGATCTGGTTTGGCCGGATTTGCAGGCAGTTGGACTGGAACGCCAACGGAAACAGAAGTGATGTGGGCCCCATCGCGGACTCCTTTCCGCAAAGAACCGGACGATCCTCCATGACGTACTAAAGCAAGTATAGGCCCGCTCAAATCGCACTGACGACGTGGCTCACAATTACGTTCCCATCGATTTCACGCAAAGTGCGGAAGAACCGAAAATGCGGCCCGATCGCGCCGCACTCGTTGAAGCCGCCATTCTCCGCCATTACAATCGCCGCCATGGGTTCTTCGCCGAGGCTCTGGCGTAATCTCACCTTTGCATTGCTTCCGCTCCTGGCGGCATCGTTCTCTTTTGGGCAAAAGCGCACATGGGAATACGAAAACGGCAAGTGGCCGCAGGTCAACGACCCCACGGTTTCGCCCGTTTCCGAGCCGGATATCGACCGCGCCGAGCAATACCTGGCCAAGGGTGACCCCGCGTCGGCGCGGCAAATCCTGCTGGCCTGGGAGCACGTGCACAAGGATTCTCCCGTGCGCGACCGGGCCATTTTTCTCATCGCCCAATCCTATTACCAGCAGGATGACCGCATCCTCGCCTTTTATTATCTCGACGAGGTGATGGATGAATATCCCGAAAGCCGCCTCTTTTATCCGGCCCTGCAAAAACAATATGAAATCGCCGACGACTTTTTAGCCGGCCATAAGCGGCGATTTTTCGGTATCCCGCTCCTCACCGCCGAAGACGAAGCGGTCGAAATGCTCTACCGCGTTCAACAG
>PMXH01000268.1 GCA_003165855.1 Acidobacteriaceae bacterium
GTGCGCATCGACATGGAAGGTTCGCCCTACACGACGCGGACCCTCGAGTTCGTGCACGAACTCCACCGCACGCCGGGAAACGCCAACTCTGTCGGCACGGTAATCCAGGCATATCTGAAGCGCTCCGAGAGCGACGTCGAGAAACTGCTGGCCGAAGGAATCCGCATTCGCCTCTGCAAAGGCGCTTACGAGGAACCTGAGGAGATCGCCTTCCCCGCCAAGTCCGATGTCGATGCCAACTACGTCAAGCTGATGAAGATCCTGATGAAAAGCGGCATTTATCACGGTCTGGCCACGCACGATGAGAGCATCATTCAGCAAGCCCAGGCCTTTGCCATGCGGGAAAAGCTTTCCCGCGACTCGTTCGAATTCCAAATGCTCTACGGCATTCGCCGCGACCTGCAACAGAGTCTGGTGCGCAAGGGCTGGCGAGTCCGCGTTTACATACCGTTCGGCAGTGAGTGGTATCCCTACTTCATGCGGCGGCTGGGCGAGCGTCCGGCCAACGTCCTGTTCATCGCGCGCAACCTGTTGCGGGCGTAAAGGCTCTGCGGCGTCGACCTATCAGGCGGTCTCGGCGCCATCGCTTGGGTCTGGGACTTTCCTCTCCAGCCGTACGGCTCACCGCGGAATAGCTACATTTTTCGGGCAAATCCATTAAGATGCTTAGGCCCCCGGACCGGGGTGCGCCATGGAGAATTCCTCTTCACCCAGAAAACTCGCAGGCCGCTACGAGGTTCGGCAGATCCTCGGGCAGGGCGGCATGGGCCTGGTTTACCGGGCCTACGACGCCGTCGTGCGCCGCGAAGTTGCGGTCAAGACCATCCTCGACATTCCCGATCCGGCTTCGCTTCAGTTGTTCTACAAAGAGTGCGACGTGCTGGCCTCCATGAGCCATCCCAACATTGTCGAGATCTTCGACATCGGGGAATTCGAAGAGGAAGGCAAAAAGAAGCCATACTTCGTGATGCCGTTGCTCCCCGGCACCACGCTGGAGTCTTTCATCCGCAAGGCCAGCCATCGCCTTACGGTTGAGCGCACGATCGACATAATGTCCCAGGCCTGCCGCGGGCTGCAGGCAGCGCACGAGCGCGGACTGGTACACCGCGATCTGAAGCCGAGCAATATTTTCGTGATGGAAGACGACTCGGTGAAGATCATCGATTTCGGCGTCGCTCACATGGCGGACGCCCACACGACCCGCGCGCAAAAAGGGACGCTGCTCTACATGTCTCCCGAACAGATCGAATTGAAAGCGCTGTCGCCGGCCTCCGATATTTTCTCTCTCAGCGTTGTCTGCTACGAAGCCATGACCGGCCGTAACCCATTTCAGCGCGCGCGCGCGGATGAGGTGGTGGAAGCGATTCTGCACCATATTCCGCCTCTGGCGGCAGAACTGAATTCCACGGTCAGCCAGCCCGTGAGCCGCGTGCTGCACAAGGCGATGGCGAAGCAGTCCTGGCACCGCTTCGCGAGCGTCCGCGATTTCGGAGATACGCTCAACAAAGCGCTGCGTAACGAGCCTATCGAGATTTTCGATCCGGAACGCACCCGGCCACGGCTGCAACGGGCCACCAAGGCGCTGGAAGAAGGCGACTTTCAGTTTGCTGGAGAAATCCTGGGCGAACTCGAGGCCGAAGGCCACATGGACACTTCCATTGGCTCTCTTCGCCGCCAGCTCGACGGCGCCGTGAGGCGAAAGACACTTTCTCAGTTGCTCGATGCCGCGCGGGCGCGGTTCGAGGAAGAAGAAGACCCGCTCGCTCTGCAGAAGTTGCAGGAAGCTCTGCAGATCGAGCCTGACAATGCCACCGCTCTTACTCTGAAGAGCCGAATCGAGAACCGGCGCAGCGAACGCCAGATCGACAACTGGTATCGCCTGGCCCGGCAGCACATCGACAATCACGCCTACGCGCACGCGCGCGAGGCTTTGCAGAATGTTCTTCAACTCCGCCCCCAGGAAGCCCGTGCGCTGCAGTTGCTGGCGGAGGTCGACCGCCAGGAACAGGAATACAAGAAACTCCGTCAGGAGAAAGAGCAACTCCATCGCGCGGCCATGGATGCATGGCACAAAGGCGATGTAAGCAACGCCCTCGCCAAACTCGGTGTCGTGCTCGATCTCGACCGGCGTGCCCCGGATTCCATCAATCGCGAGAGCGGCGCCACTTACCAAAGCTTCTACAACGAGGTGCGGTCCGAACACGACGCGATGAATACCGCATACGCCGACGCCCGGAGACACCTCACCGAACACAACTTCCGCAAAGCCACGGATGCGTGTCAGACGTATCTGGCCAAGTATCCGAGCAACGCGATCTTCCAGGCTCTCCGGTATGACATCGAGGAGCAGCAACGGCAGGAGCTCTCTGCCTTCATCGCCTCCGTTGATCGCCAGGTTGAGGCCGAGCCGGATTTGGACAAGCGCGTGAATATTCTGCGTGAGGCGCTCGATCTGCACCCCGGAGAATCACATTTTGAACGCGCCTTGCGGCTGGTGCAGGACAAGCGTGACCTAGTCAACTCCATCGTGGCCCGGGCGCACCTTCACGAAGAACAGGGAGCGTATGGCGATGCGCTGAACGACTGGGAGATCCTGCGGACGATCTACAACCAGTATCCGGGGTTGACGTTCGAGGTTGAACGTCTGCAGAAGCGGCGCGACCAGCAGGTTCGAATCGAATCCAAAACGCGTCTGGTCGAACAGATCGATATCTGTTTGCATTCCAGCGACTACGCTCGCGCTCTGGATTTATTGCAAGGCGCGGCGTCGGAATTCCCCAACGATGCGGAGCTTACCGAACTTGAGAAGCTCGCGCAAGACGGCGTGAAACGCAAGACCGAAGCCCACCGCCTCATGACCGAAGGCCAGGATCTGTTTGCCCAGCAGAAGTCCGAGGGGATCAAGTTGTTGCGCCAAGCTTATGAGCTGGATGAAAACAATTCTCTGGCCCGCGCCGTTCTGGCCAATGCCTTGGTGGAACAGGCTCACTCGATCGTGGAGGGCGATTGGCGGGAAGCCGAGAAACTGGCGCGCGAAGCACTCGACTTGAATCCAGGGCATCCCATGGCCAAAACCATTCGAACCCTGATCCTCGATCAGAAGCGGGAGACTTTCGTCGAGGAATGTGTTTCGCAGGCGCGCAAGCTGCAGACAGCCACAGATCTTGCCGGAGCGTTATCCCGCATCGAAGAAGGATTGTCGGTTTATCCGCGCGAGCCCCGGCTGATTCAGATTCAGGAGACGGTGCAGCGGGATCTCCAGGCCCAGCGCCGCCAAACGCGCCGCCGCGATCTGGAAGAGCTGCGTCGCATGGAAAGTGAAATTGATGCCGCCACCGACGTTGCGTCGAAGCAGGCGTTAGGGGAGCGAGTGCGAGCCGTCGCAGACAGATACTCGAAAGATGGAGAAGTCCTCTCCATCGCGAATGGTTTTCTGCACCGGTTGGGTCTGCTCGAAGTGGCCCAAGAGAATCCGACCGGTTCGCCCGAAAGTGACAGTGCCACCCTCACCTACCACACTCCGCCAGTCAGCGCGCCTGAGCCCTCTCTGGCTGGGACGAGCAATGCTTCGGCCCCTCCACCTGTGGTTAACGCGGTTGCTGCCAAACCCGCTCCGCCGCCGGTCCCGCCAGCGCCACCGCTTCCCGCGACCGCAAGACCTGCTGCTTCCGCTGCGAAGCCTCTCGTACCCGCGCCCAAAGCCCCGTCTCCATCTGCCAGTCGCAAGCAGCCCGCGGGATCACCGCAGCGTCGCACCACGATTTTTGCCACGGTCGCCGCAATCGTCCTAGTCGGAGCGATCTTCCTTTTCGTACGAAAACATCACGCGCCGCCAGTCACACCGACGCCCGAAGCGGCACCCGCTGTCTCCACATCGGCAACGCCGTCTCCCCAGCCGGCGCTCTCAGCGCTGAAACTGTCTTCTGACATCAGCACGGGAAGAGTAACTTTCGACGATCAGCCGCCCGCCGAATTTCAGGAAGGACAGTGGGTTCTCGACCAGATCCCCACTGGAGAGCACAAGCTGAAAATTGATGGACCACAAGGCAGCACATCGTTCACGTTCTCGACCGACGCCGGAGGAGTGCCCGTGGTTAAGGGCCCAATCGTCTCCAGCGCTGCGCTGGCGGTCGTTGTCAGCAGCATGGCCGGCCATCTTCATCTGTATTCCAGCGATTCTTCCACCAAAGTGAGCGTAGATGGCCAGGCTCCGCTCGATGTGCCCCAAGACGGTCTCGATCTTCCTTCCGTCTCCGCAGGCGCTCACGAACTGGCGGTAACCCGAGGCAGCGACCAATACAAACTCGACATTGACGCGGGGACGACGCCAGCGCTTACCACCTTCCTGGAATCCGGACAGAACGTCGGCACGATGGTTGTGATTGCTGGCCAGGACAAGGCGAAGGTTTTTCTCAACGGAAAACTCCAGCCGCAACTCACACAAGGCGGCCAGTTGCGCATCCCGAATCTCGAACTCAAAGATTACGTCGTCCGAGTCTCTAAGAGCGGCTTTCAGGACCTTCCAGAACAGAAGATCCGGATTCGCAAAGGCGAGGGGAAGGTGATCTTCAATCTCCAGCCCATCCCCCATTTGGCGTCGCTGACGATTCAAGGCGGAGTTCCGGGAGCTACAGTTCTCGTCGACCAAACTCCGGTGGGAACGATTCAGGCCGATGGAACACTGACCGTCGCCACCATCAATCCCGGAGATCACGTCGTCGAACTGCGCAAAGACCGGTTCAAGCCCAGGCAGATCAAAAAACACTTCGTAGTGGGAACCGCGGCATCTCTTGCGGCTGCGGATGTGGCTCTGGACGCTGCTCCGGGCGATCTAAAAATTACGTTCACACCCGCCGACGCTCAGGTAACCCTCGCCAAAGTGGGCGAGACTCCCACAAAAGTAATCAGTGGCAGCGCGCTGAGTCTGTCAGCCGGCTCCTACACTCTTACGGCGAAAACTGCCGACAACTTCGCTCGTGCGTCCACGGTAGAAGTTCTCGCCGGTCAATCCAAGAATTTGGATTTATCTCTCGCTCCGAGCGGCATGTCCAAGTGGGATGACCCGGCAGGCTGGAAGCAGGAGAAGGGTTCGTTCGTTCACAAGGGCGGCGATTTCGTGATGTACAGCGTCGCTCCCACGTCGGGCACATTTGTTTTTTCGGCCATGCTCACCAAGGGCCATCGCCTGCAGTGGGTGCTCAACTGCACCGACGTCAACAACTACGTGCTTTTCCAGATGGACGACAATAACTTCTACCGCACAGTTATCCGGAACGGTCAGAAGGGAGACGAGACCAAAATCCCCCACAAAGGTGACAAGAAGAGTTTTCGTACGATCCAGATCCGTGTGGGACCGAATGAGATCGTCCACCAGATCAGGCAAGGAGAGAGTTGGGTGGCTCTGGATCGATGGACTCAGCCTGGGAGCAACCTGACACTCGGCAAGTTCGGCTTTTACATACCCGGCAATGACCAGGTCGCGCTCTCTACTTTCGGTCACTATCTGGACTTGAACACGCGCTAACCGAGTCATCCTCGGATGTCCCTTCGGTTCCTCAACTCCAAACCCGCACTCGGGTCCCGGGTGTACATTGTAAAAAGGGCCATGCGAACGCGCTTTCAACCTCGTGCTGAGATTGGGCTGACGGTGTTCTTGTGGAGCCTCTTATGTATCCAGGCGGTTGCGCAGTCGGGGCCGTCCGACCGATCTGCTTCTTCGGTCGATGGCGCTTCCATGCCGCTGGACCGGATCGTCAAGAATCTCCAGGAAAGAAACGCCCAACGAGCCTCTGCCCTGCTTGAGTTTGTGGGAACCCGCGTTTACCGTATGGAGTACCACGGATTCCCGGGCGATCGCGATGCGGAGATGGTGGTCAACGTGACCTACCGTTCTCCCGATGCGAAGCAGTTCACGGTAGTTTCGGAAAAGGGTTCGCAGTTCGTCATCGACCACGTTTTCAAGAAACTGCTGGAGGGCGAACAGGAAGCGGCCAATGACGAGAACCGGCGTCGAACCGCGCTGAGCACGGACAACTACGATTTCTCGCTTGCCGGGTACGAGACTTCTTCCGATGGAAGCCGATACATCCTCGACCTGCTGCCAAAGACCAAAAATAGGTTTCTCTACCGCGGCAAGATCTGGGTCGATGCCAAGGACTTTGCCGTGGTGCGAATCGAAGGGGCGCCGGAGAAGAATCCATCCTTCTGGATCAAGAAGACAGAGGTTGCGCACAAATACATCAAGGTGAACGATTTCTGGCTCCCGGCTGAGAACCATACGGAAAGCGTCCTCCGCATCGGGGGACGGGCCGTCCTTACCATCGAGTACCGGGATTATAAAATTGTTAAATCGACTCCACTGCCCGAGGCTGAGAACGCGCACGATGCCCTGAAGTCATCCCAGAGCTCTAACGTTCGCTGAGTAAAGCTTCTTCTTGGCGACTATTTGCCCGCCTTCGAAATTGTCACCACCGCGCTGGCTGGGCCGACTTTGCCGTCGGATGCCACATAGGAGATGCGGTATCCCGCGCTTCCAGACGCTGGGAGGCTGTTGTCGGTGGCTGTCTGAGCGGTCATGGGGCCTGCAATGCGAATCCAGCCATTTGTCTGGCCATTTCTTGTCTGGTCAGTTTTCGTCTGATCATTACCCGCTTGCTCTTGCCGCTCCACGATCAAGCGGAGGCCGGCGGGCGGCGTCTGGAATTGCAAGACCACATGAGGATATGGACTCGCGGTGTACTGCGCCGTGGGAGTCGAAGGCGCTGGGATCTGCGGAGAGCCTACGCGAATCGCGACCGGACGCGTGGGATCGCTGCGATTTCCGTTCTTATCCACCCCGACCAGCCGGTACCAGTATTTTTCGCCCGCACTCACGTAAAGATCGGTGAACTGGCGGGCATCGCCGGGCAGCGGATCACCGATTACAACTCCCAGATCGCCCTCGCGCCCGGAACGCAACACAAGAAACTGCGCGGTCTTTTGATCTGCGGGCACAAAGTCGATCAGAGTTTTGCCGTCAGCCCCGGTCGATCCGGTGATGGAAGGTGCGTCTGGAAGCGAACGATCAGCGAGCACGATCTGCACCGAAGCGCTGGCCGGACCCTCCGCATTGTCGAACGCCACAGCGAACACCCGGTATTCCATCTTCGCGTCGGAACTCAGGCCAAGATAATCGTCATAGAGCGGTTCGGGCGTGACTCGGGGATTAAGACGAACCCAGTTCTCAACCCCAGCGGCTCCCGTGATCGCGCGGCGCTCGACAAAATATCCTGCCACGGGAAAACCGACGGGCTTCCACGTGAGGCGGACTCGCGTCTGACCGGCGTCGGCTGTGAGTCCGTCCACTTTCGGCGGGGCGCTGGGATTCCGCGGCTGTGCCATGGCGGCGTCTGAAGGATTTCCCAGGTCGCCGCGCGAATTCACTGCGCGGACACGGTAGTAGTAGGTCGAGCCACCTCGAACCGCCGCGTCTTCATATTGCGAGGTGGTAGGCGGCAGCGCCTGCGCTGCGAGAGCTTCGTAAGGCCCGGCATACAGAAACGCGCGCTCTACGACATATCCCGCAAGATTGGGCTTCTGCTGAGCTGGCCAACTCACAACTATCTTTCCAATTCCGCCGGCCGCCGTGACCGGCTGCGGCGGTTCGAGCGCGTGGAAGTCGGGATAGAAGATACGAATCGAAGTTCCCGCGCTGCGGCGGCCAAAGGCATCCATGCTGTAAACGCGATAGGTCAACGTCTCATTCGCCGGCGCATTCCGGTCGAGCACCAGCGGGATCTTCGGGTCCCAGCGCAATCCTGGAATCACGGGCTTGGCGGTTACGGCTGCGCCCGATTGCCCTCCACCATCGCGTTCAACCGCATAAGCGATGACCGGCAATTGACGATTCTCCGCTGGCGCCTCCCAAAATAAAGAGATACCGCGTTCGTCAACCTTAGCTTGCACGCCCGCAGGTGCAGGGGAAAGCGGCGTCGCCTGAGACGAATCGACAGCGGTGCTCGTGAGCTGCAGTCCAGTTGGTTTTCCGGTAGTGTCGAGCCCCTCGACTTTGTAAGTGCGGCTGCCCGCGGCAATATTCTCCAGCGTCCAGGAGAGACCGAGCGCTCGCGCATAGCTCGGCTCGGTGAATGCTCTCAGACCGACGATATTGATCAATTGCTTGCGCTTCGCAGTAGCGTCGGGCCTGGCCAAAACAGCAGGCAGTTTGTGGATCGCGTCGGCGTCTTCCACGGAAAGAGATTGCAGAGCCGTGGCATCGCCCATGTTGATCTGCGGCACAAGCACCTGTCCTGTGGAATCGGACAGCTTCCATCCTCCAGCCGGCCACTTCGAAGGTGGAGGAAACCAGAGCAAGGAAATGTGCCCCTTGCCATCCGAGGCGGCAAACAGCGCTCCGGAAGCCTCTTGTGCGGCAGCGACACGAGCCACTGAAAGCACTAGAAGTGCGGTCGAGATCAGCAACGAGATTCTTGAGCGCGCTGTCATTTTCTTACCGTCAGCAAAAAAATCACAACCAGGGCGCCGGCTGCGACGAGCAGCACCCCCAGCGCCAGGCGTTTTACACTTCGTTGTTGAGCGGAAGTCGTTAGTTGACCCTTAACGTCAGGGCCAGCCTCGCTCAGTGAGGCAGTCAAGGTCGGCACCGTCTCTTTGTAAACCGCCCAAAGTACCCATATAAATCCGACCATAATCAATATGTAAACCAGAGAGCTCACAACAAAAGCCGTCAGCCTGTTTCGCAACGGACTAGCACCGAGATAGGAGGTGAAGCTCCAACCATAAGCATAGATCGCTAGCATTCCCAGCCAACCCATTAGCGTAGAAGCGCTGCGATGCAGCTTCACAAACGATCTCGTCTTTTCCTCATCAGCCGTCGTGTCGATGAAGTAGGCCTTCCCCCGGGAACCATACGGAAGAAAGACCAGCCGTCCGCTCGAATCCTTCTTGAACTGGAGCTCGACTCCATAGTCGATGAATCTGGAAAGCAGACGGATCATTTCCGCTCCATTTACAAGTGCACCGAAAACGAAATCGAGCCCAACGGCCAGGGCAACCCGATGCTGGCACTGGCCTGCATCTCGAGGGGCATGGCCGAAGCCTGGATTTGCGCCGAGACACCGGCCGACACACAGACATCGTCAACGCAAACTCCCGCGTTCACGCTGGCAGAGTAGTTGCCGGAAATGTGTGGCTGAGGCGTGATAGTCAAACCCATGTCCACATTGCCGTTAATGTAGGCGGAAGCGACCGAGTCGTCGCCCACATTCAGGTTGATGCTCTCGCCGCCGCCGATCGCCAGTCCGGCGTCGGAGAGCATGACGTACATATTCGCATCGGCGATTAAAAGATGACCGTCGATCCGTGGCCCTTGTTGCTTGCCGGCGTCGACGTGCCAGGGACCGCTCGGACCGAAATGGATGTCGACCGCGGCGTTGCTCGCGCTGCTGCCCATATCCACGGACGCCAAGCCGCCCATGAAGTTCAGATGGCCCCACAACCGCCCATCGAAATTGCTTCCCGCGTATTGGAAATATCCTTGAAAATCACCGTTGCTGTTGTCGGGCGGCTTGAGCAGCCAGGAATGAAAATCCATGCGTGCGCCCGCATCCTGTCCGCTCGACTTGATCACAAGGTCGCCATCCAGCGTGTAGGTGAACTGATCGGGCATGCCCACGCGCAGTCCCGCCATAAAGAGGAATGAGCCATCCATGACAGGACTGGCGGCGCTGAGCGAGCCGGTATCCTCAAAGGCGTTGATGGGAAAATTGTGGCCAAGTCCGCCCTGCACACGGTAAAGGTTCATCACCGGAGGCACGGGAATCAAAACAATTCCAGTCGGCCCCAGCGCATAACTGACGCGAGTCAGCCAGTAATCGTGCCCACCTTGATAACCCAGGCGGAATTCGCCTGTAATCGGCGGGCCGCCTAACTCAGAAAGATCCACCGTGCCGGAATACTCGCTGCCGC
>PMXH01000179.1:0-125 GCA_003165855.1 Acidobacteriaceae bacterium
ATGCCGTGCGCGTAAGCCAGCGCATATTCGTGAGCCCGCTTGCTGGAGTCCTGCTGAATCGCGATCAGCGACGGCACCCCGCGCCCTTCGGCGTACACGCGGCGCAGCAGATGGCCAGGGCTCTT
>PMXH01000179.1:198-6136 GCA_003165855.1 Acidobacteriaceae bacterium
ACCGACCGGTCGGTCGGTTTGGTTATATTATCCAACGACCCTAACCGTGTCAAGTACGAAGCTATGAGCCCCGTTCGCGCCGGTCTTGGGCGCGGCTGCGAGCTCAAGACCTGTGCGTCACGGTTTCCAATCGCCAAATCGCGCAATCAACCGATCCCTCAATTCGCGCGATTGGCATTCCCGCCCGCAACTGTTTACCATGTCACCCGATGGCCCGTGAGACTGTAGTNNAGCAAAGGCGGCCTCTATCACCACTTTCAGAGCAAGGACGAGATCCTCTACGAGATCATGAACCACGCCATGGAGATCACCCAGGAACGCGTGCTCAATCCCGTCCGCGGCATTGCCGATCCCGAAGAGCGGCTGCGCGCTCTCATCCGGCTGCACATCGAAGTCGTGCTCAGCCCGCGCGACCGCGAAATTACCGTCATGCTCCACGAAAACCATCCTCTGCCGCCGGCCTTGCGCAAGCGCATTAACTCCCGAAAGAAAGACTACATCCACTTCCTCGAAAGCCTCATGGCCGAAGTTCAGGAAAAAACTCAGAAGGAAACTCAAAAAGAAGCTCACAGCAGACTTCATCATCCTCACCACGCAAGAAGCAAAGTGAGCCCGCGCGCCGCTGCCTTTGCCCTGCTCGGAATGATCAACTGGATTTACCAGTGGTACAAGCCGGAGGGCGAACTGCAGGCCCAGAACCTGATTCCACAATTTACCGACCTCATTTTCGGAGGCATCTTCGCGTGAACGCTTTCTTCGCCAGGCTTCTCGAGATCGACCAGCGACGCGCCCAGAGCGGCAAGTTATACCGCGAGTTCCTGCGTGTGCCGTCGATGAGCGCCGGACTCTACGTCTTGCCCGCCGGAGGCACCGACCTGCAGAGGCCGCATCACGAAGACGAGATGTATTACGTGGTCCGCGGCCGCGCGCGTTTCAAGATCGACAACGAAGACCAGGAGGTTTCCGCGGGCAGTGTGATGTTCGTGGCCGCCGAAGTCGCGCACCACTTCTACGACATCGCGGAAGAACTCGCAGTGTTGGTTTTCTTTGCGCCCGCCGAAAGCTAGACTGCCCACGTCGATGGACTACTCGATTCTGGCCATGCAACCGGAGGATTGGCCCGCCGTTCGCGGGATCTATCGCGAAGGCATCGCCACCGGCAACGCAACTTTCGAAACCGAACTTCCAGACTGGGAGAAGTGGGACAGCAATCATCGCAAGGACTGCCGTCTGATCGCTCGAAAAGGGGAACAAGTCCTCGGCTGGGCCGCGCTCAGCCCGGTTTCCGGCCGCCGAGTCTACGCCGGAGTTGCGGAAGTCTCCGTCTACGTGGCCGCGGCGGCGCGGGGATCCGGCGTCGGCAAATCGCTTCTGCAGACATTGATCGCAGAATCCGAGCTTCACGGCCTGTGGACGCTGCAAGCCGGAGTCTTTCGCGAGAACGCCGCGAGCATCGCGCTGCATAAATCCTGCGGATTCCGCGAAGTCGGCGTGAGACAACGCATCGGCAAACTGGGCGAGATCTGGAGAGATGTGCTCCTGCTCGAGCGCCGAAGCGCAACCGTAGGCGTGTAGCAGTGCCGATTTTCAACTAGGTACTAGGTACTCGGTACCCAGAACTACTTCGCCGGAATCCAGTAAACCTCTTCCTTGACCCCGGTCCTGTCGAGGAAGCCGCGCCGCTTCAGAATCGCCTTGCTATTCGCGATCATGTCCGGATGCCCGCACAAGTACGCGGTTGTATTCGTCGCGTCGAGTTCCCAGTGGTCGGCATACTTGCGCAACACGTCGTCGGCGCGCCCGATCTCGCCCGGCCAATCCGCATGGTCCCAAGGACGACTCACCGTGGGCACGTATTTGAACCAGGGCAATTCCGCGTCGAAGCGGGTCAATTCCTCTTTGTAGCCGAACTCCCACGGACGGCTGGCGCCGTTCAGCAGATACAGCTGGTGGCTGCCATCGAAGCGTCCTTCTTTCCAGTCTTTGGACATCTGGCGCACGAAACTGACAAACGGTGCCACACCGGTCACGGTAGAAACCAGCAAATGATTCTTCCGTCCGCTTTCCGTGTCGAGCGTGCATTTTCCCTTCGGCACTTTCCGCATCAGTAATTCATCGCCCGGCTGCAACTTGTAGAGCCGAGGCGTGAGCGCTCCTTCGGGCACCAGTTCGAAAAAAAACTCGATTTCATCTTCAGAAGGAGCCGAGACGATCGAGTACGGCCGCTCCGTCCGCTTGCCGTCGTGCTCCACGCCCAAGGTCGCGTATTGTCCCGGAACAAACGTGAACTCTCCTCCAGGCTGAATACGCATCATCCACAGATCGGGTGCGAACTCCGCCCGCTTGGTGACCCTTGCCCGGAAAAACTTCTCGTCCACAACCGTCATTGTCTAGAATCCTCGAAAATCCCGGCGCAGTCAGAACGCCGACTGAAAGCTGACTCCGCAGGTCGATAAAGTTGTGCGATGATACACGGCGAGTTGGCGATTTGACAACCGAACGGTCGTTCCGGTCTCAATCCCATGAAGCGGGCTACTTCGCGTAAATTGGTTTCCACAGGTATTCTTCTCAGTGCAATCTGAGGCAATCATGAAACGAAATGCGTACCTGTTTGTATTTGACGGGCTGGCGGATTGGGAGCCGGCGCTGGCTTTGTGCGAGATCCGAAAATCCGGCAAATACGAAGTGCTGACTGCGGGACATTCGCGCGCAACCGTCGTCACCATGGGAGGCCTGAAGGTACTGCCGGATATCGCCATCGATGCCATCGACCCGCGCCAAACAGAAATTTTCATCCTCCCGGGCGGAAACCGGTGGGAAGGCGGACCGGATCTGAAGATCGACGAAGTTCTTCGGAGCCTGCATGCGGAGAACGTCCTCATCGGCGCGCTGTGCGCAGCGACACTGGAAATTGCTCGAGCGGGGCTCACGCCCGGAGTTCGTCACACCAGCAATGCGAAGAGTTATTTGAAGAAGATGGTTCCGGATTACAAAGACGAGCATTTCTACGTGGATGAATTAGCGGTGACCGATCACAAGATCATCACCGCGAGCGGACTGGGAAGTGTCGAGTTCGCTCGCGAGGTGATCCGCGAGCTGGAAATCTATAGCGCAGCCGACACGCAGATGTGGTTCGAAATGTTCAAGAACGGCTTGATCCCCGCGGCTATGCGGTAGGCCTCACGAAAAGTGCTCAGTGCCGCGCGCCACTCAATACGGGATCTTCCCGAGAGAATCCAGCGGGTTCCGCGTCTTCGAGCCGATTCTCCGAGGTCGCCTTGCTCCCCGTTGCCGGAGAGTCCGGCAGCGCGCGAAGCTTGCCCAGTTCGTCTTCCGTCTTCTTCCAGTCTGCCGGCTTTTTCTTGGTTGCAATCGGCGCGCTCGGATCGGAGTAGAACTGTAAGATATTGGTCCGCAAATCAGGCGTGATCTGGTCGAAGTTGTGCCCAGCCAGCTGGTCGAGCAGGTGCGCATAGGTGCTGTCGGTCAGAGCGTATTCCCCAGCCCGAGTGTCGTGACCAGTGTCAAAGTCGGTGTTCGCAAGCTTCATCGTTCCTGCACTCGCCTCGTGGAGGAGCGTGTTGTAGTTCTCCATGGTCCGATCCACGCTGGCGATGTAAAGATCTTCCGTTTGCTTGGTAGGAATCTTGAAATCGAGCGCCTTGAATGGTCCCACCTTAGGCACGAGCTTGAGAAAGAACGCCAGCACACGCGTTCCGAAGCTGGGACGTTGATAGGTCCTCCCCCATTCTTTTTGATAATTCGTACGCGAGAGGTAATAGCGGAACTGGCGTTCGCGGAAGTTCGGAGTTTCGGCCACGATCTCCTTGCGGCGCGCAATCAGCGCCACGCGGGTCATTTCCGGGATTATGGTGCCGATCGCACGCCGGAAGGTGCCGATAGACAGATCTTCATTCTTCATTACGGTGCTGAGCGGAATGTTGTACGTGTCCAGAAAAGCCCGCTCCAGCACCGGCTTCGAAATCTGGAAGCCGATGAAGTCGTGGTAGGCGTCCGACGTGTAGCGGTTCTTCGCCACCTGAGTTACATCGAAGCCAAACTCCGTGCGGATGTGGTCCTTGGGATTGTCCTCGTAGGTTACCTCTTTCCCAAATTTCTTCTGCAGCTTGGGGAATTCGATGCCAACCACCTGATTGATCGTGGGATGTCCGCAGTTGTCGGCGGAATAGTGCGCCAGAGCGCCCAGCGCAAATGCATATTCGTCGACGTCAGACGCTTCCTTGAGCAGGTTGGCGACAAAGTCGCCGCTGCGGACGTAGTGGGTCAGGTCGCTGAAATACTTGCTGCCCAGCGGATAGTAGCCCATGTCCTGCACCAGCGACCCGCCATAGGCAAACGCGTGCGCCTTCTTCAAGTCATCGTCCGTAGCGGCGGGGAAGCGCTTCTTCAGCAGGGGCAGCAGGTTGTCCTTCCAAGCCAAGTCCACGATTTCTTCGTGGGTCAGCACGGAGTAAGCCGCGCAGGTCTGCACCGCGCTGCCCTGCATAAGGACAATCGCCAGTCCAAGCCCAATCGCGGCTCGCCCCGAATTTAGAAAGCGTTTCATTGGCTAACGACCAACGGCTAACGGCTAACCACCAGAACCACAAAGCTGTCCGGCAAGGCGGCGGGCCGGGGATGGGGATTCGCGGGCGTCGCCGCCGGCACCAGCCCGAACTTTGCCGTCACGACAAATACTTTGTGCGTTTTCGAATCGAGGGCCAGCGTGCGCGCACCCTTCTGCGTCGGAACATTTTCCGCCACGTTGAATTTGTCGGGCGACTCCTCGCGTACCACCGTCAGCACACCTTCGCCAGCCGAAGCAAAGGCAAGTCCGGTTTCGTCGTCGAATGCGGTCGCGTCCACGCCATCGCCCGTGGCCGGTGTGGCCACAACTTTGCCCGTATCTGCATTCACCACCGCCATCATCTTGTTATCGCATCCCACGAACAGCCGCCGGTTCTTCCGGTCCATCGACAATCCCGTGGGCGATTCGCAGGGCGCCAGCGGCCACTTCGACCGCACCTCAAGTTTGCCGGGATCGATCGCCACCAACTCGCTTTTGTCTTCGATGTTGGCAAAAATCTCGCCCTTGCCATCGCTGGCTGCGAACTCGGGCTTGCCATCCAATTTGATCGTGCCCAGAACCGTGCCCTTCGCAGCGTCGAGCGCGGTCGCATCCTGGCTGCGTCCGTTAAACGTGAAAACCCGTTTGGTCGCCGGATCGTAGAGGATCGCATCCGGATTCTCGCCCACCTTTACCTTACTAATGGTGGCCAGCGTTTTCAGATCAAAAATGCTCACTGTGCCTTCGCGCCCGTTGCTGACAAAGCCGCGCCCCAGTTCGGGTGCAAGCGCAATGCCGTGAACCCCCGGTGTATCCGCAATATCGCCGACCGTCTTACCGGAATCGAGATCCAGCACGATGACGTGAGTCGCCCGCGAGATATAAAGACGGCGCGCGGCCGCATCGGCGGTCAAGTAATCCCAGCCACCTTCGCCGCCTATCTTGTAAGTGGTTACGACCTTATAACCAGATTCAGCCACAGCCGGTGCAGCGGGAGCTAATGCCGCTGCCGCGACCAGCACAATGAGCGAAGCGGGCAACCACCGGCGCACGAACCTTCTTTTCATAAGCATGATTTCCTCCGCAAGCTTTCTGGGCCCGCGGCGTTGTACTCCGATGCCAGTTTCCGGCCAGAGGTGGCCGCGATCTTGCATCTAACCTCACTTGGCGGGGTCCCGAAGTAACTTTACCCCATTCCGGGTCATCCCTAAACTTTGCCTATGGACGTATATCGACCAAACCGGCCGGAGCAACAGCTTCCAGAGCAGGACTCGCCGGAATACGCCCCGGCCGGCAACCCGCGCCTGCTTCACTCCATCGCAATAATGGTGGGAGTCGGGCTCGCGCTCCTGGTCTCCAGTGGTGGAGGTC
>PMXH01000187.1 GCA_003165855.1 Acidobacteriaceae bacterium
GACATCGTCGGCATGGCGAAATATTGCGACGTGCTTTCGCCCATGATCTATCCCTCACACTTTTTCGGCATGGATAACATCGAGCACCCCGGCGACGCCCCCGAGCACTTCATCGGTGAATCCATGGCTCGCTTCGAGCTGATCACCAAAGGCAGTGGCGTGGTCATCCGCCCCTGGCTGCAAGCCTTCCGCTGGCGCACCAAGACCTATTCGCCCGAATACATAAAGGTCCAAGTCGCCACCGCCAAAGAAAAAGGCGGCATCGGCTTCTTATTCTGGAACGCCGCCAACGACTACTCGAAGCCCTACGAGGCCATGCCGGAAATGCGCGCCGCAGATCTGAAAGAGGGATCAAAAGATAAAGCCAAGTTCTTCCGCGGAGACGAACTGCCAGGCGTGACGGTGAAAGCCAGCCTGACGCCGTCCACGATCCCAGCGCCGGCAACAGCGGAAACCGCAACCCACTAACAAACTCATGTAGTGACAGCCGCCCCTTCGACTTCGCTCAGGGCAGGCTCTCGGCTGTCCGGCGGCCCAGGTCTATCGGGCCGCTGCAGGTTCGGGAAGGGCACAGCTTCAGCCGCCACGAGGCCCGCACAACCGCGGAAGAGCGGCGCTTCAGCGCCGCGTAAAGCTTGGTAGAGAGAATGGAATACGCGCGGTCCGGGGCCTTCGACGCCCAGCGGTCGGACGATCTTGGGGTCGAGAGTTTAACCGCGATTTATCGTCAACTGACGAATCGCTTCCTGTACCTACCAACAGCCACTTGGCGACTGGACAGTCCGCAGCTACGGAATGATTACCAAACGGGAGCGGCCTTGATCGCGTGTCCAGACATTCTCAATATCAGCAAGCGGAATACGCGCGCTAACTCGAGCCTCCCCGAGTTTTCTGCGCGGTTGTCCCCGACCTAAGCCCAGGTTCGTATTCCGATAATGCCCCAGTAGGTCAAGTAAGCAGCGGCAATCAAAAGTGCCGTTGAAACGACACGCGAGAACCTGCGGACGCCTGGACGGACTCCCTCGCCCGAACCTCGTAGAGCAACCAGAAAACTCACGACCGATGCCAATCCGAACAGAAGAGACACCACCCACAACGCAGCCGACCACACGGTGAAATTTCCCAGCCGTTCAATCAGGTCTTCGCTGCACAGGATAAAGATCACAACGAAGGCAACCAGACTGAAAACCGCAATTAGTGGCCACCAGCGCATGGCGCGCTCGGCGGGACGGCGGCGGCTACGCATCAGGCCGCCGATCATCCAGAACGGCGCGTAGAGAACGATCGAGAAGATTGAGAGCACCACGAACCCAGCAACAAGAATTTCTCCGATCGCAAACCACCCCGGAATCCTCCTCATCGTAGTTTGCGAATCGGTTTGGATGAATCGACCCTCTGTGTTGGGGGTCAGCAACTCAAGAGTTGCGACCGGGTCGGGCGGGGCTTCCTTATCCTCGAAACGAAACTGTGCCCCTTCGACCGGTATGTGGACCTGGTGCCAACTTCCTAGTGCGGAGGAGATCATCTTGCCGTCTTCGAACCGAACCCGGCTCAGACGCACGAGGCGTCCAATAAAATGTGAGGGTTCAGTGCGAGGGGAATCGGGCTCATACCATCCAGCGTAGTCCGCCGCATTGACGGGTAACTGGGCGACTGGCGGCACCACCGGTTTCTGCAGGCTGTGCGTAATGTAAGCCCGGACCGCTTTGCCCACTTTTTCGAAGGCATCCCCACTTTCGCTGTTGATGCTGAAAAAATATCCGACGCCGTAGTCAGGCATGTAGGACATGTCGGTGAGGCCTCCATCGACTCCGCCGTCGTGGCCGTGGTAGACGAAGCCATCTTCAACGCTCCAGAAATTGCTGAGGCCGTATCCGGCTATCAACCCCTCTTTGGCGGCCCAGGTGCTCTTGGGACTCTCCATACGATCGATGTCGGGGGAGGGGACCACCTGCTTTCCATTCGCCGCGCCGCGATTGAGATCGAACTCCAGATACGCAGCCATGTCGTTGGCGGACGCGTTGATAGCCCCGGCTGGGCGCATGATGATGTGCGAGTACGGAAAAGGAGTCCTGCCGTCGGGGTGATAAAGCGTGGTCGCCGTACCGGGAGCAGGCTCGAAGTAGGTCGCGGTCTTCATCCCCATAGGATTGAAAAGATTCTGCTGCACAAAGTCTTCGAACCGCTGGCCCGTTATTTTCTCGACGACGTAGGCCGCGACCGCCGGTCCAGCGTTGCAATACGCCATTCTCGTCCCTGGAGGCCACCGCGACGTGCGCGAGTGATGGTCGTAGTCGAGGCCCTCGCGCAGGCTCATGGAGTCGGGAGCCTGTTTTGCATACTCGCGAAAGTGCAAGTCGTCCCAGCCCGTGGTGTGCTCGAGCAAGTTCACCACCCGGACGGGATCGCTCGATTCCCATGGATTGTCGAACCACACTTCCGGCGCCAGTGTGTGAAGGGGATCGTCGAGAGACAGCTTGCCCTGGTCGACCAGCATCAGGATCGACAGCGAGACGAAGGTCTTCGAGGTAGAACCGATGCGGAAGAGCGTATCGGCTGTGGCGGCGCGATTGCCGGCCAGGTCGGCCATGCCGAGGCCGGTGACCCATTCGGGCCCGTTCTTGTGAACGATCGCGATCGACACCCCATTCGTGTGGGTGTCTTTGAGGATCTTCTCTATCTGCTGGCGGAGTTCGTCGATCGATTGAGCCGGTTTCGGTTTTTCGTCCTTTCCAGCGGGTTTATCCGCGGCGAGACAGCCCCAAGTGAGTAGGAACAGAAGAACAACGCGAATGATCCATTTCACTTGAGCGAACCTCCGTGTCTGGACTGAGGGCTGAGCGGACCATCTTAGTTCACGGCAGCTAGATCTGGTAGTCGAGATCTTCCATGATGCGCTGGAGAGATTCGGCGAGCGGCTCGTAGGGGACTCCGGCGCCGCTGCCACCTTCAACACGTTTCCCCGAAAAAATGTGACCAACGCAAGGTGATTGGCGAAACCACGATTACGCTCGCGACCCGGACTGCCCGGTTTCGCTTTCCGAGCGTATGACGGGCGATTCGAAAGTTTGCCACACCCACCATGTGACATCTAACCTTGCGCCCACCCTTTCAATTGCGCGATCATGGACGAAGCGGACGCACTGCGGAGAGCATCATTGGCGCGATCCTAAGTCCCCTGCTGTCTAGATTTTGACCTCCAAGTTCTTGGCAATTATCCCGGCATCCACTTTCCGATTTCCCGCACTGAGCGTATGATCCGTCCCGCCGTTCACTCACCACTACGGGAGATGCCTATGAAGAAGCTCTACGGGTTTGCTGTGTTCGTATTGTTGTTCGCGCCTTCGATGTTCGCTCAGGAACACTACACCGAAGGTCCCATCTGGCGCGTTACGTTGATCCGCGTGAAGCCCACCCGCATGGATGACTATCTCACCACCCTGCGCCAGACCACGAAAGCGGTCTACGAAGAAAGCAAGAAGCAGGGCTCCATCATCGACTACAAGGTCTTTCTCAAGGAAACCAAGAACAACCCGGAAGATTGGGACATCTGCATTGCCGTCGAATACAAGAACCACGCTGCCCTGGACGGCTTGGCGGCGAAAGGCGAGGCGGTCCGCGACAAGATCCTGGGGGGCAAGGCTCCGGCGCAGCAGCTTAACGAGAAGCGAGCGGAGATTCGGGAGATCGTCAGCTCGGAACTCATGCAAGAGATTTTCCTGAAATAGCGATGTTGAGTTTTGTCATCCGGGCCGGGGCGATGCTCCCGGCCCGTTCTTTATTTTCTCGGCTATTGATACGTTTTAATACAAGCCTCGCGCGTGCTAGAATTCGCCGCCGAGGGAGATTTTGTAATGATGACTCGCACGCGCTCTATGACTTTTTCCGTCCTGCTTCTTGCGTTTCTACTCAGGATTCTTAGCACGTCGCATCTTGCGCAAGCGCAATCGGTCGCGCCACCAGCGAAACTCTCGGTTCATTGGGAAGAACTCACCGCTGCCGACTTCCGTGAAGGCATTCATCGCTCGCAAGGCACATGCCTGCTCCCGTTTGGCATCCTGGAGAAACACGGACCGCACTTGCCGCTCGGCACCGATCTGCTGGACGTGCGTTACGCCGCGCTCCACGCTGCCGAGCAGGAATATGCGATCGTCTTCCCGGAATATTATTTCGGCCAGATTGCCGAAGCCCGCCACGAGCCCGGAACGGTTGCCTACAGCCGCGAGATGCAACTCGCGCTGTTGCAGGAAACCACCGACGAGATGGCCCGCAACGGCTGCAAGAAGGTAATCATCGTGAACGGCCACGGCGGCAACGAAAGCCTGCTCCCCTACTTCGCGCAATCGCAGTTGGATAAACCGCACGATTACGTAGTCTACGTTTTTGACCGGCGGAGTCCGGAGTCAGGCGGTCCAGCGAAGAAGACTTCCATCGACATGCACGCCGGCGAAAGCGAGACCTCGAAGATGATGATCGCGCGTCCCGACACGGTTCACGTTGACCGCGCCAACAGCGAATCCGGCGCCGATCAGCACCGCCAGAATCTTCCGGAAGATGTCTATACCGGCATCTGGTGGTACGCGCGCTTTCCGAATCACTATTCCGGCGACGGTTCCGCGGCCACGCAAGAGCTAGGCAAGTTTCAAATGGATTGGTGGATCGACGCGGTGGTCAAGGCGATTCGCGCCGTGAAGGGCGATGACGTCAGCCTCAAGCTACAGAGCGAATTCTACGAAAAGAGCAAGCACCCACTCGAAACGCAACCATAGGCAACTCAGTTCTAGGGGCTAGGGGCTGGGGTTTAG